>SLJD01000085.1 GCA_007135295.1 Phycisphaerales bacterium | reverse complement strand
GGGGATCGGCGCGGCTGTCGGCCATCGCGCGATCGCGCGGGGCGGCGGAAGTGCGTCCACTGGTAGCGGGGGCTCCGGGGATGTTCCGGCGTTTGTTCCGGGGCGGTGGGCGTTCTCTTCCTGGGCGGGACGTGTTTGCGCGGTGGGGTTTCTCTTCCGGGGGTTTCTCTTCCGGGGGGCTTCTCTTCCGAGGGGGGGGGGGTATCTTCTCGGGATGGAATGCGGGATCTCTGGATTGCCGGGAGTTGGCAAGACGAGTCTTTTTTCGGCGCTGACCGGGGGGGCGGTGCCGGTGGTGTCGGGCGGGATGAAGCCGAACGTCGGGGTGGCGCCGATTCCTGACGATCGGCTGGGAACGATTGCGTCGCACATCACGACGAAGAAGATCGTGCCGGCGACGATTCAGTTCGTTGATCTGCCGGGGTTGCCGACCGGCGGGGGGCCGGAGGGGGCGGCGAAGACGAACTCGTTTCTCAGCCACGTGCGGCAGGTGGATGCGATGTGCCACGTCGTGCGGTGCTTTGGCGATGATGCCGACCCCCCGGTGGACATCGAGACGCTGGAGACGGAGCTGATTCTCGCGGACCTGCAGGTGGCTGATTCGGCGCTGGACAAGGCGCGGCGGCCGGCACGGTCGGGCGACCGGGAGGCGAAGGCGCGCGTCGAGCTTCTGGAGACGCTGTCGGCGGCGCTGGGCGAGGAGAAGCCGATCCGCGCGATCGCCGGTGAGCTGACCGAGCAGCAGCACCACCTGATGAAGAGTTACGGGATGATCACGGCCAAGCCGACGCTGTACGTGGCGAACGTCGGCGAGGACGATCTCGGCGGGGAGTCGGCGGCGGCGAAGGCGGTGTACGAATGGGCCGGGCGCGTCGGCGGGCAGGCGGTGCACGTCTGCGCGTCGCTTGAGGCGGAGCTGGCGGAGGTCGACGAGGCGGACCGGGCGGAGATGCTCGAGTCGATGGGGCTCAGCGAGTCGGCGATCGGGCCGGTGGCGCGGGCGGCGTACGCCCTGCTCGGGCTGATGTCGTTCTACACGGCCGGCGAGAAGGAAGTGCGGGCGTGGACGATTCCGGCCGGGGCGACGGCGCCGCAGGCGGCGGGGGCGATCCATTCGGACATCGAGCGCGGGTTCATCCGGGCGGAGTGCTACCACGTCGAGGACCTCGTCGCCTACCAGTCGGAAAAGGCGATCAAGGAGGCGGGCCGGCTCCGCAGCGAGGGGAAGAACTACCGGCTGCAGGACGGGGACGTGGTGCACTTCCTGTTCAACGTCTGAGCGGACGGCGGCCGGGGAGGGTGGTCCGAGGAGCGGGGGGCGAGGCGACGGTGTTTCGGGGCGGGGGTCTTCCAGGTTCTTTCGGGATGTTCCGGGATGTTCCGGGGTGTTTGGGGGGATTCCGGGACATTCCGGGACATTCCGGGGGGGGCATACCGGACGCGTCGGCGCGGCGCCGAGCCGGGGCGGGAGACGGGATTGGCATTGTGCCGATAGGATGCGCGGGCAGCTGCCTCGGAAACTCGCAGACATGGATCGTCGAAAACTCATCCCCAGCATGTTTCACCGGCGGCTGCTGCTGCTGGCCACGGGCACGCTCGCCGGTGTGGCGGTGCTCGGAACGCAGCTTGTGCGCCTCTCGGTCGTCGAGGGGGCCGACCGGCGGGAGGCGGCCGAGTCGCGCCTGCGCGAGCACCGGTTCATCAACACCTACCGCGGCCGGATCCTCGATCGCGACGGCAACATCCTCGCCCGGGACCGGGCGGCCGACGCCGTGGCGGTGCGGTACGACGTGATCACCGAGGCATGGGAACTGCGGCAGGCGTCGAGCGAGGCTCGGCGTGAGCACGGCCGGACCCGGTGGTCGGAGATGAGCCCCGAGCAGCGCGAGGCGGCGATCGGCGAGCACCTGCCGCACTTTGAGGCGCAGACGCGGCGGCTGTGGGATGCGGTGCTCGAATACGGGAGGATCGACGAGGGCGAACTCGCCCGGCGGCGGGCGGCGATCAAGCGTGATGTGCAGTCGACCGCCGAGGCGGTCTGGCGGCGGCACTTTCTGCAGGAACTGACCGAAAGCCGCGGGGAGGACGGCGAGGTCTCGCTGCGGCAGGAGCCGATCCGCGAACAGCGGCAGACGCACGTGATCCTGCCCGAGGTTTCGCCGGATGTCGCCTACGTGTTCCGCCGGCTCGCCGAGGACCTCGACGGGATCGTCGAGGTCAAGTACGCCCCGTTTCGCGAGTACCCGTGGTCGAGCGTGGACGTGCGGCTCGACCGGGACACGCTGCCCGAGCCGGTTCGGGATGACGAGCCGTTCGTTACGCGCGTTGACGGCGTGGCGGACCACATGCTCGGGGCGGTGCGGACGGAGATCTGGGAGGAGGATGTGCGGCGGCGGCCGTTTCGCGATCCGGAGAGCGGGGAGATTGACCTGGGCTGGTACCGGCCGGGCGACGTGGTCGGCACGCGGGGGCTGGAAGCGGCGTTTGAGGACCACCTGCGCGGGCTCCGGGGGATGGTCCGCGAGCGGCGGGACACGGGGGCGGCCGAGCGGACCGAGCCGGTGCCGGGCAGCGATCTCTACACGACGCTTGACATCCGGCTGCAGGCGAAGGTTCAGGCGATGCTCTCGCCGGAGTACGGCCTGACCCGCGTGCAGCAGTGGCAGGCGGGGTGGGACAACGACGGCGAGCCGCGCGAGTCGCGCCTGCCGGTCGGCACCCCGCTGAACAGCGCGGCGGTGGTGCTCGATGTCGAGTCGGGGCACGTGCTGTCGATGGTCTCGTGGCCGACGATGGCGATGGGCCGGCAGATGTCATCACGCCGGCGCGAGCTTGATCAGCCGTGGGTCAACCGGGCTTCGGAAGCGGTCTACCCACCGGGGTCGATCCTCAAGCCGCTGGTGGCGATCGCCGCCGCCGAGGAAGCGGTGGCGGACTATTCGGAGCCGATCCACTGCGGCGGGCATTACTTTGAGGGCCTGCGCGATGCGGCGCGGTGCTGGATCTACCGGCCGCCGGCATTTCACTCGCACGGGGACCTTATGCTCGAGGAAGCGATGGCTCGATCATGCAACATCTTCTTCTACACGCTCGGCGACCGGCTGGGCATGGAAGCGATGAGCCGGTGGCTCGAGTTGTTCGGCATCGGGCGGTACCTCGATGCGGGGCTCGGGTACTCCGTCACGGGCGCCGACGGCCGGGCGGTGCTTGCAGGAGAAAGTCGCGGCAGCGTGCCGGGTGAGCGGGTGATTGAGCAGCAGCGGCGGCTCGGGCAGGAGCGGTTCTCGTCGGTGATTCTCGGCATCGGGCAGGGGCCGGTGGCGTGGACGCCGCTTCAGGCGGCCAACGCGTACGCGACGCTCGCCCGCCGGGGACGGGTTCAGGACGCCTCGCTGCTTATCACCGATCCGCGCGAGACGACCGAGCGGCGCGAGCACGGCTCGCTCGACCTCGGCGTCCTCACGGTCGATCGCATTATGGAAGGCCTTCGGCAGTCAGTCATGGAGTCGTACGGCACGGGGTATGCGATCCGGTATCCCGACGGCACGTCGGAGCCGATTATCAATGCCGAGGGCGTGACGGTCTGGGCGAAGACGGGCACGGCTCAGGCGCCGCCGCTTCGCATGCCGGACCCGGATGACCCCGATGGCGAGCCGGTGGTCGTCACGGACGGCTCGCATGCGTGGTTCGTGGGGTTGGTCGGTTCGGAGTCGTACGGCCGGCCGCAGTACGCCATCGCCGTGCTCGTCGAGTACGGCGGGTCGGGCGGGCGGACCGCCGGGCCGATCGCCAACCAGATCATCCGGGTCATGCAGGACGAAGGGTATCTTCCGGGAGGCGGCTCGTGAGCGGCGTGGCCCAGCCGCCGGTTCGCGAGGAGGCCTTCACGCCGTCGGGCCTGCGTGAGAAGGCACGCCCGCTGCACCAGCCGCGGATCGCCCTGTGGAATTACGGGTGGATCTGCGTGGGGGCGGCGCTGGCGCTGAGTCTGATCGGTTACTTCGCGATCGAGAGCACGACGCGCCCGGATTACGCGGTTCGGCACGCGATGCACCTGGCGGTGGGGCTACTGGCCGGCTCGCTGGTGGTTGCGCCGCATTTCAGAATTGCCCAGCGGCTGAGTTACGTCTTTCTGCTGATCGTGATCGGGCTGCTGATCTTCCTGCTCATCCCGGCGGTACCGGAATGGATCGTCAGACCGCGCAACGGCGCCCGGCGGTGGATCAACCTGTATTTCATGGACTTTCAGCCCTCGGAGTTGGCGAAGATCGCCTACGTCGTCTCGCTGGCGACGTACCTGCGGTTCCGCAGCAATTACCGCACGCTGCGCGGGCTGCTGCTGCCGCTGCTGCTGACGTTCATTCCGCTCGTGCTGATTCTGATTGAGCCGGACCTCGGCACGGCGATGCTGTTTCTGCCGACGCTGTTCGCCATGCTGATCGCCGCGGGAGGGAAGATCTGGCACCTGGTACTGATCATCACGCTGGGGTTGTCGCTGGCGCCGCTGACGTACCCGCTGCTCGAACCGCACCAGAAGGACCGCATCCGGGCGCAGTGGGCGCAGATTCAGGGCGACCCGCAGTACGAGTCGGACATCGGCTACCAGGGAGCGCGGGCGATGACGCTGGTCGGGGCGGGCGGGTTGACGGGGGTGGGCAAGGACCTGGCGGCGGACCTCGTGCGGTACAACCGGCTGCCGGAGAACCACAATGACATGATCTTCGCGGTGATCTGCTGCCGGTGGGGGGTGCTCGGCGCGATCGGCATCTGGGGGTTGTTTGTCGCGTTCGCGATCGGCGGGCTGCTCGTCGCCGGCGAATGCCGAGACCCGTTCGGCCGGCTCGTGTGCGTGGGGCTCGTGACGATCGTGTTCGTGCAGATGGTGATTAACACCGGGATGACGATCGGCCTGCTGCCGATCACCGGTCTGACGCTGCCGTTTGTCAGCTACGGCGGATCGAGCATGGTGGCGGTGTGGATGAAGGTCGGCCTCATTCTGAACATCGGCCTGCGCCGACCGCAGAATCTCTCACGCCACTCCTTTGAATTCGATGAGCCGGCTGACGAGCCGGAGGACCCGCGCCTTTATGACCGATTCGCAACCGCCCGCTGAGTTTCTGCGTCTTGTCGAGGCGCAGCAGATCGCGTTCGACCCGGGCGATCTCGACCGGCTTGGCTCGTATCTTGACCGGCTTGAGGAGGCGAACCGGCGGTTCAACCTGACGGCGATCACTGACCGCGAGTCGATGTGGGTGCGGCACATCGCGGACAGCCTGACCCTGTTGCCGCTGCTGGCGAGTGTTCAGGCGAAGCGTGTGGTGGATGTCGGCTCCGGCGGAGGGTTGCCGGGCATACCGCTGGCGATCGCCATGCCCGAGGCGCAGGTGACGCTGGTTGAATCGACGGGCAAGAAGGTCAGATTTCTCGAACAGACGGCGGAGGCGCTCGGGCTGTCGAACGTGACGGTGGTTCAGGAGCGGGCCGAGACGCTCGCCCACCGTCGTGAGTACCGCGAGGCATTCGACGCGGCGGTGGCGCGGGCGGTCGGCAAGCTTCCGGTGCTTCTTGAGTTGACGATGGGGTTCCTTCGCGTCGGCGGCTTCCTCTTCGCCGTCAAGGGCGAGCGGGCGGGCGAGGAGATCGAGCAGTCGAGGCAGGCGGCCCATCTGCTTCATTGCCACATCGCGGAGACGCACCGCACGGAGACGGGGACCATCGTGGTCGTGGAGAAGCTGCGCCGCTCGCCGAAGATATACCCCCGCCGGCCGGGCGAGCCGAACCGGGCGCCGCTCGGCGGGAAAGCCGTCAAGCAGGCGCTCTCGGAGCCGTTGCCTGAAGATGAGCACGATTCAGTCGAGTAATGCATCGCGAACGGCCGGGGCGGTATTCCGGATAAAATGTCACCATGGCAGTCGAACCGGCCCGCATTCTTGATCGTGACGGCCCCATTGCGCGCCGGCTGGACGGTTTCGAGGTCCGCCCGCAGCAGCAGCGGATGATCGAAGCGGTCGACGCTGCGCTGGCCGAACGTGGCCGGTTGTTCGTTGAAGCGGGTACCGGCGTGGGCAAGTCGTTTGCGTACCTGTTGCCGGCGATCCGGCGGATTGTTGACCACGATGAGCGGGTGGTCGTGGCCACAAACACGATAAACCTGCAGGAGCAACTGATCGAGCGGGACATTCCGCTGCTCAACGCGGTGATTCCCGACGAGTTCTCATCCGTCCTCGTCAAGGGCCGCGGCAACTATGTGTCACTGCGGCGGCTGAAGCTGGCCAGTCAGCGACAGGACAAGCTCTTTCCCGACGAGCCCGCCCGGCGGTCGTTGCACACGATCGAGGACTGGGCGTATGGAACACAGGACGGCACGCTGTCGACCCTGCCGCAGCTTGAGCGGCCGTCTGTATGGGACTACGCCCGTTCCGATTCGCACAACTGCATGGGCCGCAAGTGCCCGCACCATGAACAGTGCTTCTACCAGTCGGCCCGCCGGCGGATGGAGAACGGTGATCTGCTGATCTGCAATCACGCCCTGTTCTTTGCCGACCTCGCCCTTCGTATGCAGGGGGTGGGGTTCCTGCCGCCGTACCAGCATGTCATTCTTGACGAGGCCCATGCGGTCGAGGACGTGGCGGCCGAGCATTTCGGTCTGTCGCTGACGCAGACGCGCATCGAGCACTTGCTGCGGCTGCTCTATCACTTCAACACGCATCGCGGTTTTCTGGCATCGTTGACGTTGAAGGATGGCTCCACCGAGGCGGTGGATCGGGTCATCGGCCTGGTCCTGTCGGTTCATGACACGGTGATGGCGCAGTTCGAACAGATCCGCCACTGGCAGAAGACGCGGGGGCCGGCCAACGGCCGGATGAACGAACCAAACGCCGTCGAGAACGTCCTCACGCCGGTGATGAAGGATCTGTCGGGGCGGCTGAGGTTTCTGCGCGACCGGGCCGCCACCGACCAGGATGAGTTCGAGCTGAACAGTTACGCGCAGCGCGCCGCTGACATCGCCCGGGAGGCCGAGATGCTCCTCAACCAGGACATCGACGGTTGCGTGTACTGGGTTGAGGGAGGTGAGGAAGACGATGGTCCGCAGCGCGGCCGGCGGTGGGCGTCGCGCATCGCCATCAAATGCATGCCTGTCGAGGTGGGGCCGTTGCTGCAGGAACGGTTGTTCGAGCAGGAGTGCTCAACGGTTCTTACGTCGGCGACGCTGGCGACCGGGCCGGACGACTTTTCGCACGTCATGACCCGGCTCGGCTGCGACGACGCCCGGACGCTCGCCCTTGGCAGCCCTTTCGATTACCGCCGGCAGATGGCCGTGCACGTCGACCGCACCATGCCGGCGCCGGGGGCGCCGAGTTACATCGAGGAACTGCTGCCGCGGCTGCGGCATCACATCGACGCGACGGATGGCGGGGCGTTCGTTCTGTTTACGAGTTTCGCGATGCTCAACAATGTGGCCGGGCGGCTTCGTGAAGAGTTGCAGCAACGCGATCTGCCGGTGCTCGTGCAGGGACGTGACGGGCCGCCGGGGGTGCTGCTCAACCGATTCCGGGACAACGATCGCTCGGTGCTGTTCGGTACGGCGAGCTTCTGGCAGGGGGTGGATGTTCGCGGCCGGGGGCTGCGCAATGTCATCATTACCCGACTGCCGTTCGACGTGCCGGACCGGCCGCTCGTGCAGGCCCGCCACGAGCGCATTGCCGAGCAGGGCGGCGATCCGTTCCTGGATGACCAGGTGCCCAAGGCGGTCATTCGATTCAAACAGGGGATCGGCCGGCTGATTCGTTCGCACGACGATGAAGGGCGGGTCGTCATTCTCGATCCGCGCGTGGCAACGAAAGGGTACGGCCGGCGTTTTCTCGCAGCGCTGCCCGAAGGCGTGCAAGTGCGTGACGATGGAGGACGCGCGAGTTTTCCCGCGCGTGATGGCTGAGGCCGAATTCGGTCAGAGACGACCTTCTGCCGCGACATGGTGGATGGCGCGATATGATGCATCCGCCAGCCGTTCTTTCACACGTATCAGAGGGTTTCAATGCTTGGGAAAGTCTTCAAGGCCTACGACATCCGCGCCACATATCCAAAACCGCTCAGCGAGAAGCTGACCTGGCAGATCGGATACGGTGTCGGCCAGTACCTGACGGAGAACGCTTCGGATCAGGGGTACGACGATCCGATGATGCGGCATATCGTGGTCGGCCGGGACATGCGGAAAAGCTCACCAGCCCTTGTGGCGGAACTGATCCAAGGCATCCGTGATGCGGGGGGCCACGTTATTGATGTTGGCCTGGTCGATACGCCGTTTATTTATTTTGCGATCAACCTGCTGGGATGCTGTGGCGGGGTGCAGGTGACGGCATCACACAACCCGGCCAATTACAACGGGTTCAAGGTCTCGAAGATACAGGCCAAGCCGGTCGGGATGGACACGGGGCTCGATGAGATTCGACGCTATGCGGCAATCGTGGACCGCGAGAAGCTCAAGCCTGCGGGCGGACGGTATGAAACGCGGGATCTCTGGGACGAGTACCGCGATCATGTCCGCGACTTTCTCGATCCGGCGCTTCTTGACGGCACAAAGAAGCTGAAGGTGGTGATCGACGCATCGAACGGCATGGCCGGGGCGATGATTCCCAAGGTTTTCGGCGATGTGAAGGGGGTGAAGATTACGAAGATCAATTTTGACCATTCCAGCGGTGAGTTCGCCCACGAGCCGAACCCGCTTGTCGAGACCAATCTCGCTGAAGTTCGGGAAAAGGTGGTCGAGACCGGGGCCGATGTCGGATTCTGCTTTGACGGCGACGCCGATCGATGCATGGTGATTGATGAGAAGGGCCAACCCATTGGCTGCGACCTACTGACGGGGTGGCTGGCGCGGCACATGCTCAAGCAGAGCGGCCCGGCGCCGGTGATCTATGACCTGCGTTCGAGCAAATCAGTCCCCGAGGTGATTTCGGAAGCGGGCGGGACGCCTGTGAAGTCCCGGGTCGGGCATGTGTTCATGAAGGCGAAACTCGCTGAGCATAATGCGATCATGGGGGGGGAGCTATCCGGCCACTTCTACTTCCGCGACAACTT
>SLJD01000193.1 GCA_007135295.1 Phycisphaerales bacterium | reverse complement strand
GGTACGCAAAAACGTGAGACATCGATGAGAAGAAGACCATGACTTCACACGCAAAGCATGTGGCCTGGCCCGTTGGCGCTGCGCTGCTCGTCGGCCTGTCCGGTGCCGCTTCCGGCCAGGACATCGAAGCGATCTACACGAAGATCCCTGACCATCCGACATCCCTCGTGCCCGGCGCGGTGGACCTGGATGGAAACCCGATCGAAACGCGGTTCCGCGCGTTCCATGACCTGGTCGGAAGTCCGGACGGTTCCCACTGGCTGCTGCGCGGCCGGACGCAGCAGGGCTCCGACGCCGAGAACATCCTGCTGCTCGGTTCGGGCGGTGAGGGCACCTCCTTCGCCCAGGAAGGCCAGCCCATCCCCGACGCCGAGCCCGGTGAGGTGTACGACTTCTTCGGCTCCGCGCTCGGCCGGTTCAACGAGGACAATGATTTTGCGTTCTCAGCCCGGGCACGTGGCGGCGACAGCGACGTCCGCCAGAAAGTCCTGCGCGTGATCGACGGTGAAGCGGAAATTGCCACCCAGATGGGCGATCCGTACTTCGGCCTCGTCGACAACCCGCCGGACAACAGCGGCAACGAGACCGTCGGAAACTCGATCGGCTCAATCCACCTGCTCAACGACGGAACGATCGGGGCGATGGACCCGACCATTCAGAACATCTCGGCCCTCAACCGACCGGCAACGTTCTACGACAACCACGCGTTCCATCAGACGAACGTCACGACGGTCGAGTCGTTCCAGGGCGGCTTCACCGTGCCGTGGACGAACATGTCCAACAACTCGTTCTACTCCACGCCGGACTATGACCCTGACAGTGGCGAAGGGGGCGGATGGATCACGCGCGGCCGGATCGACAGCCTCTTCGGACCGGACATGCTCGTCGTCAACGGGAAGATCGTCATTCAGGAAGGCCAGGACCTGCCTGATTCCTCCCGCACGGTCGACGACATCAACAACGCGAACATCGCCCCCAACGGCGACTGGTTCGCCCGCGGCAGCGACACGAACGACAACGCATGGGCCGTCCGCAACGGCGAGATCTTTGCCGTCGCCGATGACCCCGTCCCCGGCGGCGTATCCGGCGAACGGTGGACATCATTCAGTACGTTCACCGGCAACGCGCACGGCGACTGGATCCTCGTCGGCAGTACCAACCTCGAGGACGAAACGCGCAACAGCGTCATCGTCGTCAACGGCGAGGTCGTCGTCCGCGAAGATGACCCCGTCGTCCTGCCCGGCAACGGCCAGTGGGACGGCAACGTCTTCATCGGCCGCGGGAACCCGGATCTGTCAGCATTCAGTTCCTCAGACGTGTTCCTTTCTGATGATGGCGTGCTGTACTTCCTCGCCAACATTCGCGACGGGGACGGAAATGATCTCAACTCCGACCCCTCGTTCAGTCTGCCCCTGGCGTTTCTCAGGATCGATGTGGCCAAGGCGCCTGACTGCCCGGCCGATCTGACCGGTGACGGCATGGTTGGCGGGGCGGACCTCGGCGTGCTTCTGAGCGAGTGGGGCGACTGCGCCGACCCGGACGACTGCCCGGCAGACCTGACCGGCGACGGCTCAGTCGGCGGAGCGGACCTCGGCGTCCTGCTCAGCGAGTGGGGCGATTGCTGATCGATGGCCCCGGGCATTGAATACGGACCGTGCCGGGCGCTGCCCACCGCGCAGCGCCCGGCCGCACGCCGTGACGATCAATCAGGCACTTATTTGCTCAAGAAGGAGAAGAAGACGTGACCACGCACATCATTCGGCCTGCTCGCTTCGCCTGGGCCGCCGCGGCAGCGCTCGTCTGCGCCGGTGCCGCGTTCGGCCAGGCCGAGCAGCGCGCAGCGTTCCTGGCCAACAACGGCAACCTCGAAGGCAGTGTGACGTCGTACCTCGTCAACGAGGACGGCTCACTCGATTTCGTCGACAAGTACATCACCGGCGAGCACGACTCCGGCGGTTTCCATTACGGAACGAACGCGTACTCCATATCGATCACGCCCGACGGCTCGCACCTCGCCATCGGCCACGCGACCGGCGACCCGCCCCCCGGCTGGCAGCCCGGTCGGCAGATCACCATCCTCGCCGTTAATGACGACGCCACCGTCGAGGAGGTCTTCAACTTCCTGACGGTCGACACGCCGCTCGACGTGCAGTGGCTGAGCGACAACCACCTCGCCGTCACGCGCACGTCGTTGAGTCTCGGCAGTGAAATCCGCGTGTTCGAGATCGACTTCGACGCCGGCCAGGAGACGCAGATCGAACAGGTCGACGCCGGCGCGTTCTGCGCGGCGATCGCGCTGCATCCGTCCGGCGACTACCTCTACGCGGAGGCGACGTTCGACGGCAACTCGATCCGCACCTTCGCCGTCAATGAGGATTACACGCTGACCCGCCTTGACACGCTCGACACCGGCTCGACGTTTCCGCTCGGCCTGAACGTCGCTCCCAACGGCCAGTGGCTCTACGCCGCCGGCGGGATCAGCAACGGCGGCGACAAGGTGCAGGGCCATGCGGTCGATCCGGACGACGGCACGCTCTCGCCCATCGCCGGATCGCCATTTACCTCGCTCGGCAGTTCGCCGCGGCAGGTCGTGATTTCCTCGGACAGTGACGTCGCCATCGCCGGCCACGGCTCGGACGGCAATGCCCACACATTTACGATCGACCAGTCCACCGGCGCCCTGAGCGCCACGCCGCACATGTTTGACGGCGGCGGCCAGGGCAATCTTCAGGACATGGATGTGCTCGATGACCTGCTTCTCGTGCCCGGCCAGGGCTTCGGCAGTTCCAACCCGCAGGGGCTGGCGACGCTGAGCATCGGCTCCGACGGCTCGCTGACGCTGGTCAACGACTACGTCGATTCGCAGGGTATCAGCCCCAACGCGGTGGTCGGCTGGTCTCCGGAAGCCCCCACCTCCCCGGCAGATCTGACCGGCGACGGCACGGTCGGCGGCGCGGATCTGGGCATCCTGCTCAGCGAGTGGGGCGAATGCGCCGATCCCGATGACTGCCCGGCCGACCTGAACGGCGACGGCACGGTCGGTGGCGCGGATCTGGGCATCCTGCTCAGCGAATGGACCAGCAACTGATCGCAGACCCCTGAACAGCATTCACTTCTGCATCGCAGCGATCACCGTCGCTGCGATGTTTTTGTGCGCGGCCTACGGAACGAATCCCGACGACGGTGGCGTCACGACGCGCGGCGGGCGCGCATCCGGTACCGCAGCAGCCGGCCGACGTGCCGCAGATAATTGATCTGTTCGCGCAGGCCGAGCTTGCTCGCCCCGTACCGGCGGTCGGCGAAGTGGATCGGCACTTCGCGTACGCGCTTCGCCCCGGTCTTGACGAGCAGTTCCAGACCGATCTTGTACCCGATCGGCTCGACGGCGTCCGCCTGCTGAAATGCCTCCCGCGGCAGGGCGAAGAACCCGCTCATCGGATCCCTGATGTCCGTCAGCGGCCGGGCGCAGAGCGTTGCGACCTTCGAGTTCAGCCACCGCGCGATGCCCCAGTCCGCATCGGTGGTCGCTCCGGGGACGTATCGGCTGCCGACGACGAAGTCCGCCTGCCCCTCGATGATCGGCGTGATGAGGTCCGGCAGTCGCGCCGGAGGGTGGGACAGATCCGCATCCATGCAGACCAGCGCCTGCCCACCCGCCTGGTCGAAGCCGGCGAGGACCGCGCTCGACAGACCGCGCTCCTGCCGCCGCACCACCAGCCGGAGGGGGTACTGCCCGGCCAGGTCGTCGATCAGCGACTCCGTGCCGTCCTGCGAGTTGTCATCGACGACGATCAGTTCGTACGTCAGACCGGTCTCCAGCATCGCCTCATGCACCGCCGGGATGAGATGCGGCAGCGATTCCACCTCGCGGTAGGTCGGCGTCACGATGCTGGCGTGCAGTGGTGTGGTCATGCGGCAATGTGTCCCTGCCGGTGCGATCCCGTTGTCAATCCATCGTCGGCCGCCTGCCACGCGATCGCGGCGATCCGGAGTGAGAAGGATATCAGCCGGGGCGTCAATCGATCGCCATGCCAACGCCCGGGTTCCACTTGCCGGCCGGTGGCTTCACGCCGCCCGCGGGGCCGTATCGCCTGATTCAAATGGCGAAGGGGATTCCCAATGGCAGTCTTTATCCTCGGCAGGAAATGCAGCCGACACAAGCGGATCGGCCGATTGCGGTACCATCCCGGTTCACCGGGCGATGTTTCACCGCCGGGCGGCAGCGCATCCGAAACGGGTGGAAGCGAGACGCGATGCGTCAGAATGCCGGTTCCCCGGGAGAAGAGGCGGGCGATCACAGGCCGTATTCGCAGGATGTGTCGATGACCGAAGACCACACGCCATCGCAGCCGATGTTCAGCCCGGCCCGCCTCGATGCGGCGCTGTCGTGGCTGCTGCTTGCCGTGGCGGCGGTGGCGGTGGTGTGCTGGATCGGCCTCGCCTTCGCCCACATCGATGATCGCTTCATGGTCAACCACGTCGTCGGTGCGTGGCTCGCTCTGGCGGCGCACGCGCAGGACGGCACGCTCTACCCGCCCCTGTTCGACGGCGAGCGGTACGGCGGCACGCGGTTCATGGCGATCCCGGTTCTGCTCCTTGCCGGGGCCGGGGCGGTCGCCGGCAACCTGCTCGTGGGCGGCAAGGCCCTGAGCGGCGTGCTGTTTCTTGCGCTGATGGGGGTGATGCTCGCCATCGTCCGCGGTCGCTTTCGCTGTCCCTGGCCGATCGCGATGTTCTTCAGCGCCGCCCTGCTACTGACGCCGACCGGCTGGGAAGCGGCGATGTCCGTCCGGTTTGATGCGCTGCCCGTCATCTGGCAGCTCATCGCCATCGGGCTGATCGGCTGGCGCGTTGAACGGCGGACGGTCATCGCCGCCGCCCTGTGCTGCGCGCTGGCGGTGCTGTGCAAATTCAGCGCCGTCTGGGGGTTCGGCGCCATCGGACTGTGGCTGCTCGCGCGCGACCGGCGGATGCTCGCCTGGTTCGCGGCGGCGGGGCTGGTCACGCTGCTCGCCGGCGCCGGGGCGATGCATGTGCTCAGCGACGGCCGCGTCTGGCAGTCGTTTACGCAGCTTTCATTTGCCGGCGTCGAAGGCGTAACCGGGGGCGTGGTGACCGGCATCGCGCGCACGGTGTGGTACCTCGGCGATCCGATCCACACGATGCTGCTGCTGCCGCTCGCGGCGGCGGGCGTGCTGCTCGCCGCGGCCAGGCGGTCGTTGTCCATCGAGCATCTGGCGTGGTGCTGCGGGCTGGTGGTCACCGCCGGCATCCTCTCCGACGACGGGGCCTACCCCAACCACCTCATCGACATCGCGGCGCTGTCCGCCATCGTCACCGCCGGCCTGTTCGCCGGAAACCGCCCTGACGACGACGGCGATGACCGCCCCGCCAACCGCTCAGTGCTGCTGATGATCCTGCTTTTCGCGGCCTCGGTCGGGTTTGTTCGCCAGGACAACGGGCCGTTTCAGCAGGCCGGCCGACATCTCACCGGCAGCATCGACCGGGAGGCACTCACCGCCACGCCGCTGGCGGATGTTGTCGGCGACGACGAAACGATCCTCGCTGAAGACCCCTTCATGCCGATCTCGCTCGGCCGCCGGCCGGTCATCGGCGACCCGTGGATGCTGCGGCATATTGCCGAGCAGCATCCGCATTGGATCGAGCCGCTGCACGACCGCATTGCCGACCATGAATTCGACTGGATCGTCCTCATGCAGCGCCTCGACGAGCGGCCGGGCTGGTACGAGCGGCTGCACCTCGGCTCCGCCCTCGCTGAAACAATCGACAAGCATTACGAACCCGCCGACAACGGCCCCGGCTACTGGCTCTACCGGCCGCGCGAATCAACTGCTGACGGCGTGTCCGGCGAGTCGTGAATCACCCGGCGTCGTCCCCGGCGTCGTCCCCGGCGTCGTCAATGTGTTCAAGCGTGCGCTGGTAGTACGGGTCGTCACGCAGTTCCCGGTTCGCCTCGACAATCACTTCGAGTTGATCCCGCGCCTCGGCGGAGTCGATCCAGCGCCGTTGCGCCAACGTGTGCAGCGCGCGAAGCGCCGGCCGCGTGCCATTCAATTCCATGACCCGCCTGAGCAGCGATTCGACTTCATCCCGATGCTCCGGCTCCGGATGGTCCCGCCATGAGTGCGAGATGGTGGTGACCACAACTCCGGCCACGTTCAAGTGTTCTTCGCCGCGCTTGTCAAACGCAGCGGTGATGATCTCGCCGCTCCCACTCCATGGATACAGTCCGCAGGCCAAAAGGGCCATCGGCGGTTCACCGGGAGCGGTCAGTTCAACGCTCTGTTTGAGTAGCGGCAAGTAGACCTCGCGCGGGTCGGTCGAAACAAGGCTCGTGACGAACGATGCCACGTTCTGCGCCGCATCGTCATCAAGGTCCGGCCACCGGTTCGCAATTGTCTCGTGGTGGTCGGGAATCGCCTGGACGCGATTGACAAATGCTTCATATCGCTCGTGGCGCCAATTCATCTCGCCGTCGATGATGCGATCGAGCCATGCCCCCTGAGAAAACGCCGCGCGTTCCTCCGTGGTGCGCTGCCACGCCTGCGCGGCGGGAACGGCAGACACGGCCAGCACCACAAACGCCGCTATGACGTATCCGCGCCGAGCGTGTTGCGCCCGCCGCGCGAGAGCCTGCAGATCCGCGCCGCACTCGCTGCACGTCTCTCCCGGAGTTCCCCGAAGATCGTACGCGCATTCCGGGCATTGCCCGCGCCGTCGCCGCCGAACCCATCGGATGGCCCCCGGTGCGCGAATCAGAGTCAGCCACGCGAAACTGTGCAATGCGATCCCGGCGACCAGGGCCAGCCAGAAGACGTCAACCGACGATTCCGTGTCAACGGAGCCATCGGGAAATGAGTACAACTCAAGCTCGGCCACGCCGGCCGTCAACGGCCACCCGATCGCCCACGTGGTCAGGGAATACGCCTCGTGGCCGGCATCCAACTCAGGCCGGGGCAAGGTGTCACGCCACCACGGCAGGCGAGAGTCCGTCGCGGTCGCCGGAACGTTCGAAACCGCGTCTCGCTCAATGCGGGCCAGGACGAATCCGCCCAGCGGCGAATTTCCACTACTGACGAACCACGCGCCCTTTTCAACGTCAAAGTGCTCTGACGGCCCCGTCATGGTGCCGGCGCCCACCGCAAGCGCCATCGTGACCATGCCGAGAACAATCGCTGCCATGCTGGTGACCACGCTTCGCTTCATCGAATGAAATTGTAAACAATCTTTTGATCCTGAACCTCGCGGATCAGCCGTCCGATGCGCCGGCTCCATCGCTGATGCGTCATGGCCTCCATACAGCCCCAGCCGGCCCCCCGCTATACTGGCCGTGACATGACCACCGCACTCGTCATCACCGCGGCGGGGATCAACTGCGACGGCGAGCTCAGGCAAGCGTTCCGCCTCGCCGGCTGCGACGTTGAGGATCGCCACCTCTCCGAACTGCTCGACGATCCCGGCCTGCTCGACCGGTTCGACCTCATCGGCCTGCCGGGCGGATTCAGTTACGGCGACGCCGTCGCCGCCGGTCGCATCGCCGCCCAGCTCATCCGCCGCCGCCTGTACCCGTCGCTCGTGCAGGCAATTGAGCGCGGCGTGCCGATCATCGCCCCGTGCAACGGCTTTCAGATCGCCGCCCAGGTCGGGCTTCTGCCCGGCCCGGCTCCGGGCGAACCGTGGCCCGCCGAGCCGCCGAGACCGACCATCAGTCTCGCGGCGAACACATCGGCCCGCTTCGTCGACCGCTGGACGCGGATCGAGGTTCCGCCAGAGACTCGCTGCGTCTGGACGCGCGACCTGGCACTGACCGCCGAGACCGCGCTGCTTCCGGTCGCCCACGGCGAGGGCCGGCTTGTGCTCGCCGATGACGCCATGCTCGATGAACTCGCCAGCCGGGGGCAGGTCGCGGTCCGTTACGCATCAGACGACAACCCGAACGGCTCGGTCGGCGACGTGGCCGGGCTCTGCGACGCGTCGGGGCTGGTGTTCGGCCTGATGCCGCACCCGGAACGCTACACCCGCTGGACGCAGCACCCGTGGTGGACGCGTCTCGCCTCCGATTCGCCCCACGAAGCCGCCGGCCCGCCCGGTCTGCAGATGTTCCAGAGCGCCGTCCGCCACGCCGCCGCGGCCCCGGCGCGATGACGGGTCCGCAACGATGACGGGTCCGCGCGGGTGACGATTCGAAGTTTTTCCCCCGCCGCCATACAGTCAGGCCATGGCCGACGAACACGCTTCCGATTCCAAAGAAGAGGCGGCCCCGCCCGACCAGCCGCGGACGATCAAGGGCGACGTGGTCTGCCTCGGCTGCGGCGAGCCACTGGCGGGGATGAAACGCGGCGGACGCTGCCCGCGCTGCTCGATGCCCGTCGCCCGCTCCATCGAGCCGAACCAGTCCCACGATGGGCCCGTCGGCGATCAGTTCCTGCAGATCGCCTTCAGCGACCGCCGCCGGTTCGCACTTGGGTGCGTCATCGCGGCGCTCACGATCGCGGCGATGATCGTCACGCGCATCACGGTGCTCTTCAACCCCGAACTCGATGAGCACCGCATGCTCGCGTACTTCGGCCTTTCCTGGCCGTGGCTGGCGGCGGCGCTGCTGCTCACCCCGGACTGGCTCGACGTGCGAGGCGACGCGTTCGCCAAAGGCCGCCTGGCCATCCGCCTCGGCGCGGTGGTCATCATCATCTACACCGCGGTCATGACCCTTGCCGCCGGCCCGGGGGGCGAGCTCGACCTCGACGGCGCCGCGCGCGTGCTGGTCGGCTGGCCGCTGTTCGCCGCGATGCTCGCCGGCTTCGCGTCGATCCTCGGCCTTGCGTTCATCGTCAGCGAGGTCGCCATGGACGCCGAGCTTGAATCCCCCGCCCGGGCGATCATGCTCTCGGTGTGGACGGTCCCGATCACCGGCCTGCTCGCGAGGATCACCCCGGTCGAAGCGGCCTTCCACGAATACCCGCTGATCGCGCTGCTGCTGCTGCTGTGGATGCTCTCGCTGCTGCCGCTGATCTACGGCCTGCTCGCCACCGCCCGCTACGCCCTGAGCACCATCCGCTACGCCCACGAACAGGCCATCCGCTCCGTCGAACGCGCCCCGCAGGCCCCGCCGCCCGCCGCCCCCGGAACAGCCCCCGGAACCGG
>SLJD01000008.1 GCA_007135295.1 Phycisphaerales bacterium | reverse complement strand
GTTTTCGTCATTACTGAACAGATCATCGTCGCCTTCGCCCGTCCATTCGGCGGTAACCGGGTCGCGGAAAAGCAAGGCGATGAGTCGTTCGATCAGTTCGCGATCGAGGAAAAGGCCGACCATTCCTCCAACGGAGTTGATCGCATAAAGGTGCGTCACGTGGCCGGGGGAGGACGTCGACAGCAGGAGGTTGATATCCGTCATTTCGCCGTTCTCCCAGAGGAACCCGACGTTGCGGCGCTCTTTGTCCATCGCGGTGCCCACGATTCGACCGTCGGCGTCCATGCCAAGGACCTCACTGCCGATGCCGTAAAGCGTGCCGAGTAATTCGACACGCCCGTCCTGCCAGAGGAACGCTTCCGGACCGGACTCCATGATGGCCGTGCCGGCGACCTGGCCGGCATCGTTGATCGCGACCGGAATGGCGCCGATGGCGTCGGGGATCCGCAGGAGCACCGGTTCGTCCAAGACCGGTCCTTCCGCGCTCTCGCGGGCCGTTCGCACAAAACCCTGCGGATCCCCGCCAGGAGGAGTGACCACGCCGGCGAACATACCCGAAGCGTTGATCGCGACGACACGGCTGTTCCCTTCAAGCCCGCCGGAAACATCGAACATGCCTTGCTCGGTCCAGATGACCGCCCGCGTGTTCTTTTCGGCCAACGTTGCTTCCCCGGCAACCCAGCCGCCCTCGTTGATCGCGAAAGCCCGCGTTTCACGCGCTTCGCCGGCCCCCAAGGCTCTCATCCCCATCTCCTCCGTCCAGAGAAACGCGCGCCACAACCCGTTTTCATCGCGGGAGTACCCCGTGAGCAGCCCCTTGTCGTTCCGGGCGGAGGCAATGGCCTCGCCGCCTCCGAGATCTCCGAGGCCGATCAGCCTGCCGTCGGGATACAGGATGTGCGCCTGCCTGCCCTTCTCTTCATCGTCGGTGTTCAGCACCAAGCTGTCGTCCAGGTGGGAAAAGTCCACAATGGCTGTGACCGTGAGATCCGCCGGAAACTCGGGGAAGGTGAAGCTGACGAGCGGGGTTTGGCCGCATTGGCCGGCAAGGAGACTGGAACGCAATTCCGGATCTCCGCTGTAGAGGGCGGAATAGGCGTAGTAGCAAAGAACCTCCCAGTCGGTAACCTCCCGTTCGTCGAAGGTAACGGTGCTCCCCTCGATCTCTTGGGTCACAACGCCGAAGGAGCCGTCGCCATTGAGGTCAAAGCGCTCGACGGCGAAGCCTCCCGTATGACCGGAACCGTTGAGGTCGTAACGGGAATAATCAAGGGCTCCGTCGCCGGCGTCCAACTCGTCGACCAGGAGCGCGAGGTCCTCGTGATCGAACGTGCCGGAGCCGGTTACATCCAGCAGAGCCAGCCGTGCCGTCGTGCCTCCGGCGGCCAAAACCGCATCGAATGCATCGATTGCCGGTTGGGCCGCGATGGGGTTGCAATCGGCCCCGGCGGTATTCACGGCGGGAAGGTCCCTGGCGGTTTGGAGAAGCAGGTCCTTGACCTGGACCGGTTCGAGCGTGGGCGCCAGCGCCCACGCGTAGGCGGTCACGGCCGCAACCTGCGGGGTGGACATCGAGGTGCCGGTCAGTTCCGAGGTTCCCCCGGAGTCGCTCTCGTCACAGCCGAATATCGAAAAGACGTGACACTGGCCGAACGACCAGACGTTCGTGCCGACCCCGGAAATGGTTCCCTCCATTACCGAGCTTTCGTGGGCGCAACCTGGAACCGGCCGTTGATCGCCCTCCCCGGTGGATCGTACCCGGTTTTCAACCACAAGTGAGTTGCTGAGGTTTTCAGTCTCGATCGTGCGGGAGAAGATCGTGGTTTCCAGCGTCCCGAGCGCGGCATGGGAGAAGACGCTGTTCTCGCCCGCATCCCAACTGGTCCATGACGGACGGTTTCCGGCCGAGGTCAGATGCACGAAGTGCTCTTTCAGTCCAAGCGTGCGGACGGCGAACGTCCACCAAAAGGCAAGGTGTTGGCGTTCCGCATCGGTAAGAGCGCGGGAATTGAGGCTGGTGTTCACGACGATCCGGGCACCGGGCTCATCACCGAGGATTTCGCCCAGCCGCTGCAACAGACCATCAATGATCCCCGGCCACGTGGCAAACTCGCCCGCGCGCAGGTCCACCGCGCGAACGCGGAGGGGACCGGGGAACAATCCCGTGATAGGTCCGCGGCCCGCGTTCGACGCATCGGGCTCGCCGTAATGCCCGTTGAGGATTCCGAGAACATGGTAGCCGTGCCAGTTGGGATCACCGGTCGCAAAATCCCCGTCTGCAAAAACACCTCCATGGTCGGAATCCGGCATGCCGTCGCCGAAAACGTCGGCGATCAGAATCCACGGACTTTCCTCGACGCCTGGCAGCGCCTGGCGCACATTCCAGGCGGCGTGACCCCGCACGGCAAGATGGTGTTCGATCCGTTCAAGGTCGGCCGAGTCGAATCCCGGCGGCAGTTCCAACGGCTCCGCCTCGCCCGCGGGGCTCGACCGCGTTCCTTCGCCAAGAAGAACCGGTTCCGCTCGGGCGAGCACCGACTTCATCGCCAAGCCGACCTGCGGGTAATCCTCCATTTCCCGCACCAATGCCGCCAACCGCTCCAGGTCGCCGGGATCCGGAACACGCACCAGGTAACGTGGCAGTCCGCCCACCATGCTGACAATTCCTCCATTGAAATCGCGCAAGACCTGATTGACCTCCCCCACCGTTACCTCGTCGGAGAAGTAAACCTGCAGTTCGGTGCGGAGGATCTCCCGGTCGAAGATTTCCGGGTCGGCGGAGACCTCCCCGCGGTTCAATGTTCTCGGCAGGCGCCAGTCGGACGTCGCGGCCAGGGCGGGAGACTCGGGCTCGCCCTCCAGCAAGCGCCCGATGACAGGTCCCTCCCCGCGCACCTCGACTTCGATCTTCCCGAAGGTATCCGGATTGTCGATATCGGCGGCCGTGATGATCACCGTTCCCGGAGCAACCGCAAGCAGGCGCCCGTCTTCATCGACCAGGGCAACGCTTTCATCGCTGCTCGACCAGCGCAGGGCCTCCAGTGGTTCGCCGTCAGCCGAGCGCGCGATCAATCGCACTTCCTCGCCGACGAGAAGATAGCCGTCGTCTCCGTTCTCCAGCGTGATTTCCAGACCGCCATCCGCGTCCTCGTGAACCCGTAAGCGAAAGAACCGGCGGCCTTCGGCGGGAGAAGCAACAACGTACGGATTGTCCTGTGGGTCCACGAGTTCCCAAGGGCCTTCCAAGTCGCGAGCGGATTCGAGAAGAAAGCCTTCTCTGGTCCACTCGACGACGATCGCATCATCGTCGCGATGGATGGACAGTTCCCCCTCGGCCGACTCCTGGTCCGGCACGGCCAATGCATGCGGCGCGAGCAGACCCGGCATCGCCACAAGAATGATCGGGACGATGGTTTGGCGCTCGATCATGAGCCAAGAACGCAGGCGTGAAAAAGTAGCCCCGGAAAGAAAGGCAAAACCCTTCCGGGACCGGAATGGTGCTGGCATTTCGGGCATGATTCGTTACCTCACGGTTTTGGTGGTCACAAGCGAAGGAAGCAACCTTTTTCGGGAAAGGGGGTCTTGCCAACACAGCCTCTGGTTCGCCTTTGCACCATCGACGGCTTGCTTAAAAAGCGTTGCCGCAGCCAACCGTTCCGCCAGGCCGTTGCTCCGCCTCCGGATAGGTTGACCACGACCCAAAAACCTCCGAACCTTCAAGGCAAAACACTGAACCTGGCCGCCGGGAACGGATCCCGATTTCCCTTTGGAAATGACGCGCACACAAATCCAGATACCAACCCTGGTCCGCATCAAAGCGGGCGCCCTCGGCCATGCCCTTCGGTATTGTGATCGACACCAAGGTCTGCCTCGCGGCGCCCGAGATCCTGTGGTTCTCGGGTATCGGCGATCTCGTCGCCAAATTCACGGCCGTTTTCGACTGCCAAGAGAGCCCCGAAACCCGATCAGAAATCGCTCGAGACCGTTTCCATCGCTTCGCAACGAACGTCAATTCCGCCGGTGATTCATTGCAGGGCATGTGACCTTTCGGCTACATGTTCCGCACAAGGCTTTCGATGGCTTCCAGGCCGTAAACGATGTCGACAATGCGTTCGTCGTCGATGCGCAGAGCGATCAGGGCGTGATCGATATCGTAGCCACTTTCAAGGACCGTGATGCGCGCCCCGGCGCGATCCGCAAACTGGCGAATCGCATCAGCATCGTCGCTGCCGGCAAGCGTCCAGCGGTCGGGGTCGGCTTCGAACTGAGCGGCATAACCGGCAAGCACTTCAGGGCGATCGTGCTCGGCATCAAGCGTCAAGCTCAGCAGATGGACGTCACTCCCGGACGCTTCGATATGCTCCTGCAACTGTGCCAACCGCTGCGACTGCGCGAGGCAAAAATCCTGTAGCGGGCAGCGTGCGTAAAAGAAGGTGAGGACCTTGTGCCGGGGCTCCATCTCGCTCAGGCGGAAGCGATCACCCTGGGCGCTGTAAAGCTCGATGTCGGGCACGAGGTCGCCTCGACCAAGCGGGTTCGCGGGCTCCGCGTCGTCACTCTCGGAAGGCGCCGGATCCGATTCCGCGGCGGCTGAGCGTATACGCACCGCTTTATAGGTGTCGCCGATCCGTGCCAGATCAAAGAGAATCTCATCACCCGACGACAGGCCTTCCAACTCCGCCGGATCGGCCAACTGCAGGTCCATCACCATTGCGCGCATGAAGCCTTCAATCTCCTCGTGATCGACGGTCATCACGCCGTCCTCCGGTGCGAGCCGCACGATGCGACCCGCCACGTCGCAATGCACTTCGCCATCCACATCGGTCGGGCCGACCGCCTCATCAGCGGGCGGCGCGCCATCGCCGACACGTTCGCCCAGGTACCACCCCATCGCCACCGCCGCCACGATGGCGGCCGCGCCCAGCCCCCAACGTCTAATCGAAAGATGACGTGATTCGCTCATAAATGCACCTCTTTTGCCGCCTTTAGAATTCTTCGCGGCTGATCCACGCCGTCATACCGGTGAACAGCGCCATCACCCATAACGTGAAGATGCCAGTCGCCACAAGCCAAATATGTTCGAACACCCATCGTCCCGCCTCGAGCTCGTCCGCGTCAAAAGGCACGGCTTCCAACCCGATCATCGCTCCAATGCGAAAGGCGCCCGCGGGGTTCACCAGCAGCAGCGTCACAAACAGCCACGGCACGTGCTCGATCCACGCCGCCTCACTGAGCACCAGCAACCCCAACTCCCACCCGGCCACGCTCACCGCCCACGCCAACAGCACCGCCAGCAATCCCGAGATCGGCGCCGCCGCCAGCCCGATCACCAGGCCGCCGAGCATGCACACGAACAAGAATCCGATCGCCAGCCCCGCCAATGGCAGCATGGTGTCCAGCATCCCTGCGTGCATCGCCGCGGGTCCGATGAACAGTCCCAGCAACACCAGGCACCAGCTTCCGGTGCCCAGGAGCTTCCCTCCCACCAACTCGGTTGTACCGATCGGTTGTGCAAACAGGAAGGCACCTTGGTTGCGAGCCTGCTGACCACTGCCCCAACCAATAAGAAAGGCGAACAACGAACCAAAGAAAAGCAATGCCTGAATCAACACCAACGGAAGCGTCTCGCGTCCCGGCGCCGCGGCGAGAAGCGCCGAGCCACCCATCACGCTCGCCAAGGCGAACACCTGCACGAAGCGGTTGCGCAGCCCAAGCATCAGGTCCCACAAATAGACGGCAGCGAGTCGGCTCAATGCTCGGCCTCCTTCCTCAGACGGTCTTCGGCGCGCCCCCGGACTTGCTGATGCTCGGACTCTTCGACGACCCGACCGGCGGCGCAATGCCGGCGCACCGTGGCCGGCCCCAAAGATTCCTCGAGCTGGCTCGTCACCAGCACGGCGGCGCCGCGGTCAGCCTGCTCCGCAGTCCAATCCGCCAGCGCGGTGCGCCACCCCGGATCGAGGTTGCTTGTCGGCTCGTCCATGACGATCAACTCGGGATCGAAAAAAAACGTCAAGGCGATGCCCAGCCGCTGCCGCATGCCGCCCGACAGCTCTGCGACACGCTTGGTTGCCGCGTCCTTCAGGCCGACGCGTTCGAGCCAATGGCCCGCAACGGCCCGATCCCGCCGACGCAGTCGGGCGTGGAAACGCAGCAGATGGCCAATCATCGCCGTCGGCGGCAGGTTCACCTGCTGCGGCAGGAACCCCCAGGCCTCGCGCGCGGAGCGCCAGGCACGGCGCCCGGCGCCTGTGAGGACCCGCCCCTTCCATTGCACCTCGCCGTCGGTGGGTCGGCGCAGGCCGACGAGCACGTGCAGCAGCGTCGTCTTGCCACTGCCGTTGTCTCCGGTGAGCACCACGCATTCACCGGCATTTACGGTGAGGTTGGCGCGGTCGAGCACCGTATGTGAACCGTAGCGCTTGATGATCTGGCGGGCTGCGATCATTGGGCGGGCGTCTCTTGCCTCGGACGCACCAATGGATGCGGGTCGGTGATGTGGCGTGCCCCCGGCGTTGGCGCTCGGCCAAGGGCCCACTCCAAGGTGCGCAGCCCCAGGCTCCCGGTGAGCAGTTGCACGGGTGGAAACCGCTCGCGTCGCTCGGCCATCAGGTCCACTTCGTGATGCGGCCACTGGGAGATGCCGTCGCCGGTCAGGTCCATCGGCAGGCTCCCATACCAACGATTGCCCACACCATCGATGGACCAGTCGGTGGGCGGCGCCGGGCCCGTGAGCTCGATCTGGCGCAGGTTCAGACCAAAGTGATTTCGCGTCAGCACGTTGTCGCGCGACGAACTGTTGATCGTGACGCCGGCGAGGTTGCCGAACACGCGGTTGTACCGCAAGTCGTTGGCGCTACTGTTTTGGAGGCGCATGCCCACGCGGTTGCCGCGAATCTCGTTGTTGTGGATGGTCGAGGCATTGACGTTCTGAAGCAACAGACCATATGCGCGAAACCCGCTGTGATCGCGCAGGACATTATCAGTTACGGTGAGGTTGCGCGAGAACATGAGCGCCGGACCGGCGACGTTGGCCCAAAGCTCGTTGGCCTCGATGATGTTGTCGCTGGAGTACATGTAGTGGATGCCGTAGCGCGAATCGTGGACCTGATTGGCGCGGAACACGGCGCCGGTCGTATGGGCGACGTAGATACCGTCACGAACGTGCTGAATACGGTTGCCTTGAACGACGGCGCCGGCGGCGTCGAAGAGATGCAGGCCGTTGCCCATCAACGACTGGGTTGCGCGAGGCGTGTGATGCACGCCGTCCGCGCGTCGGGCGCCCTCGGCACCGATAACCTGCGGGTCGTCGTCTGTAGCCGCCAGGCCGATGATGTGATTCTCGATCAGGCGCACGTCCTTGCCGGCAAGGACGTAAACGCCGTGCAGATTGTCGCGAAATCGCACGCGAGCGATATGCACGCCGTCGCCGAGCACGAGGACACCGGCATCCTCGTTTGAAAGATCGCGACCGGAGCGGCGGATCTCGAGCTGCTCGATCCGGACGTGGTCACCTTCGACGGTGACTACACTGCCTTCTTCGTTTCCGACGATCCGGGCGTTGGGTTCGCCGCGGAGGGTGATCGCGCGTGCCACGGTCACCGGCCCTCGGTGGTTTCCGGCTGCGAGCAGAAGCGTATCCCCATCACCCGCGGCGTCGATAGCCTGTTGCAGCGGACGGACGGACGGGACGTGGACCGTATTGCCGAGTGCGGGCGGCACGAGGGCTGCGAGCAGCGCGATGTTCACCCAAGCAAGCACCGAGCGTCGTTGCCGGCGAGTGCTCATCTCGCCTCCCCGCGGATCTCATAGAAAGGCGGTTCGTTGCGCGAGTGAAAGATCGCCAGCAGCAGGCACAACAGCGCCGCGCCGAGCAGATAACTCCCCACACCGGGCAAGCTCGTTTGGGTAATGTTGGCGATCTGCTTGGTGCCGATGATCGCCGGCCAGAAGGGTTCGGGATTTATCGGCGCTCGCGGGTCGAGGTCGTGACCGTAGGAATGAAGCCGGTACACGAACACGGCCAGGAAAAAAAGCGAGAAATAGAGGAACAACACCAGGTGATCGAGGAGCTGGGTCATCGATCCCAACACCACGGCGCGCAGCCCGAAGAGAACGAAAAATCCCAGCGCCAGCGGGAGAAACCGCATTTCCCAGAAGTCGGCTTCATGCACCTCCTGCATACCGATGTAGTGGTGGAGGATGTTGATCTCCGTGAGATCCTGTCCCTCGTTTCCGCCAACGAGCTGGTAGCTGTAGATCCACATGTCCAGCCCGTCGCGATATTGCGGCGCGACGAGGTTGAGGTGCCACAACGGGAACAGGAAGCTGGCGGCCAGGCAGATGCAGGCGCCCAGGATCCATAGCCGCGAGAGCAGATTCAGCCGCTTCTTCAGAAAACGGTCCGCGCGGCGCAGCGTGAGATCGATAGCCGAGCGCATAGTCATACTCCTTGGGTCTCAGGCCGGGAAAAGACGGATGGACCACCGCGTCCCCCTTGCGCCGCGGCGGCCGATCGCCTCGTCGAACCATTCAATCGCCGGGGTGCTCACCTTCCGGGTAGACCACGATGTAGCCCTGCATTTCCTGGTGCAACGCCGAGCAGAAGACCGTGCAGTAGAACGGGTACACGCCGGGCTCGTCCATCTGCATCGTGACCGTGCGCGTTTCACCGGCGCTAATGTCGACGTTCACATCGTGAAGTCCAACCCCGAAGCCGTGGCTCATGCCGTGGGTCTGCTCGACGTTGGTAATGTGAAAACGCACGGTGTCGCCCTGGCGGAACTCGAGATTGTCGGGGAAGAAGTTGCTGCGCACCGCCCGCATACCGACATCGACCACATCGCCATTGCGCTCGACGAACGCTTCATCCTCCGACCACACCTGGTGCGGATGGTCGTTCTCGGCGCGGCGGTAGAAGCCGACGGCGTCGATCTTGTCCGCGCGGATCACCTGGGCGAAGTGCGGCTCCTTGTCGGTGAACGCCTCGTAGACCATCTCCATTTGCTCGCCGGTTATGTCGATAAGCTGGCTGGTCTCCGGGATCTGCGGCCCGGTGGGCAGGTGCCGGCCGGCGGCGTCCTTGTTCATCGACACCAGCCAGTCGCCATAAGGCTCGCGTGTGTCGCTGCCGCCGATGACCAGGTGGCCCGGGTTGGTGTGCACGTCGATGCGGTCCTCCACGACCTGTTCGAGGTCCGCCTTCTCCTCGTCGGTCCACGGCGGCAGGCGGAACTTGGCGACCTGCGAGTCGATGAACAGCGTC
>SLJD01000288.1 GCA_007135295.1 Phycisphaerales bacterium | reverse complement strand
GATGGGCCGCAGCGTGGGCAGATCCGGTTTTCAGCCGCCCCTGGCGTTTGAGCGATCCGGGCGGATTCTTTCGACAACGGAAAGCCGCAATGCCCGCACGGCTGCGGGCCGGACTCCGCGTCACCGACCTTCCCGCTTTCCCCGGAGCCCGGAACCGGCATCAAGGCCGACGGTCCCTGATCGTCCTGTTCTTGGTCGGCGTGGGGAAGCTTGTTCGCACGGTTGCTGGTGTTCGGGGGCCAACCGGACGTCCAGTGGGACGATCGATTGGCAGGCGAGTCAGGAGACTGGTGCGGCTGCGGCTGGCTTAAAGTATCCCGCGGTTCCGAGTCCCGCAGGGTCCCTTCCGGGCCGGGCACGCCACGGACCACGGGAATCGGCAGCCGGCTTCCGTCCGGATCCGGCCAGCCGAGCCGGCAGTACACGCACCGGTTCTCAAGTGACCATGTCGGCCGGCCGCATTCGGCGCACCCGACGGGGTCTTCGCGTTCCTTGACCGGCGGTCGCCACATGCCCCACACCGTCGCCAGCCCCAGCATCACCCCGGTTATCAGCACAGTGTTCATTTCCCACGACATGGGGCGATTCTATCAGCCGGCATGCGGTGACGATTTTCAGAGCACCAGTCAGAACATCAGGTGGTGCTCCACGATCACCCGCGATTCGTGCCGATCGTCGAAATCATGCCGAAGCAGGTTCAAGCGGGTCTTGTGCGCGTGGCCGGTACCGTGAAAGACGTTCAGGCCGACGCCCCATTCCCGCTCAGCGGTTTCCGGATCTCGCCGGTCGAGGCGAAGTTGGGAGAACCGCCCGACCACTTCAGAATGCTCCGGGACCACCGTGTAGCCGGCGGTGACCATCCAGGCCCAGCCGGTGTACGAGTTGACATCGCGATCCTGCGGATCAACGTGACGCAGATAGCCGTCGGCAGCAATCGACAGGTTTCTCCAATTGAAGTAGATGTCCGCCGTCCCGGTGATCCAGTCCGCGCGGGGATTGCCGGCAGTCGAGCGGCCGAGGTCCCACGTTCGAACCTCGTTTCGCCACGCGCCCTGACCACCAAGTCCGAAGGCGAGGGTCGGCTCCGGTGACCGGCTGACGTCGCTCTCGGCACTGGGAACAGCGCCGAGAGCCGCCCAGGCGGCGCGTCCGCTGACCATGTGACCGTCACCGTCGCTTCGGGCCACGTTGCGGCCGGCGCCGTCGAACACGCCCACACCATACCGCCATCTACCGTCGGGTTCGCTGCCGTGCAGCATGAATCCGATGTCGCGGCCGGACGGGAAGCCGAATGATTCTGACGGCACGCCACGTTCCGCGAAGTGCTGGCCTCGATCGCTGATCGAACGGTGCCACTGAAAGGGGACGGTGAATTGCCCGACCCGGGCCTGCAGATGCTCGTCCGCCGCGTAGTTGATCCACGCGTCGCGCAGATTGGCGGTCCGCGCAAGTTCCGGCTGGATGCCGAACGTGATGCGTTCGTCGAACATATGGCCCGAAACCCACAAACGGACCCGCCGCATCAGAAAGCTTGAGGTGTTCTCCTCATCTGAGGCGCGGCGGTACTCATAGCGTGGGTGAATGCGGCCCCCGATGTCGAGGCGATGGCGGCGGTCGGCTGAACGAAGAAAGAACCCGCCGTCCCATCCAGCGGTGGAGGCGTCGTCAAGCAGACTGGCGCGTGTGTCGGCGTCGGCGAGCAGTTCGGTCAGGACGCGGCGCATTTCTGCGGCACGGCGGTGGCGGTGGCGGTCGGCGCTGTCCCGGCCGGCGATTCGGTCGAGTTCCGACTGCTGGGCTTCGATGATGTCTTGCTGGCGATCGAGTTCGCTCTGCTGATCGTCGATCCGCTGCCGCAGATCTTCAAGCTCGCCGAGCAGGTCGGCATGATCGCCATCGGCCGGTTCATTTGCAGCATGGCCCGCCGTTGCGGCGAGCCCGGCGAGGCCAAGGCCGACCGCGGGAGCGAGAATTCGATGCATTTCAAGACAGAGCATGGGAAGGGCCTTTCAATTCATCAGGCACAAGAGGATCGAAGCTCTTGGAGTGTAGCATACGTTACAAAAATTGGGCAGATAAACAATGCATTTTGGTCATAGATTCACCCGGTTTAGATTCAGTACTTGTGAGCCTGGGCTGAAAGAAGTGAAGTAGTTGCTACTGAGTGAATTGTGCCCAATGGCCTGCGGGGGCACCGCTTCAGTTTGCCCGGAGATCATCGCAGTGCCGGCAACACAGACCAGATGATGCCGCCGAGCCGGTCCGATACACTGCCGGGATGCTGCCGACTCTGCCGCAGCAGCTCAAACGTGTGTGAAACGGCGGCTTCGCGCTGCCCGCCAACCCGAGAGGAAGCGATCGACGTGACATCAAGCCAGCCCGCGCAGTCTCCGAAAGTAACCGGTTCGGCCGAGGCCTTTGAACGGGCCAGCCGCGTGCTCGTCGGTGGCGTCAACAGCCCGGTCCGGGCGTTCGGCGCGGTCGGCGGCACGCCGCGGTTCGTCGATCATGCGGCCGGGCCGTTCATTCATGACATTGACGGCCGGCGCTACATCGACCTCGTCGGCTCGTGGGGGCCGGCGATCGTCGGTCACGCTCACCCCGAGGTCGTCGCGGCGGTGCAGAATGCGGCCGAGAAGGGTTTGAGTTTCGGGGCATGCTGTGAAGCCGAGACGGAACTCGCCGAACTGATTCTCTCCGCCCTGCCCGGTCATGAGAAGATCCGGTTCGTCAACAGCGGCAGCGAAGCGGTGATGAGCGCAATGCGGCTCATCCGGGCCGCGACCGGCCGATCGCGCATCGTCAAATTCACCGGCAACTACCACGGTCATGCCGACAGTCTCCTCGTCGCCGCCGGCTCCGGAGCCGCGACGCACGGCGTGCCGAACTCGGCGGGTGTGCCGGACTCCACCGCGTCGCTCACGCTGCTTGCCCCGTACAACGACGCCGACGCGGTCGAAAAACTGTTTGAGACCTACCGGGATGAGATCGCCGGCGTGCTCGTCGAGCCCGTGGCCGGCAACATGGGCTTCGTGCCGCCGGATGACGGTTTTCTTGAATCCCTGCGGGCGCTCTGCGACCAGAACGGCGCGAAACTCGTCTTCGATGAGGTGATGACCGGCTTTCGCGTCGGCTGGGGCGGCTACCAGGTGATCAGCGGCATTCAGCCGGATGTCACGTGCCTCGGCAAGGTCATCGGCGGAGGGATGCCCGTCGCCGCCTTTGCCGGCTCGGCATCGCTCATGGACTGGATCAGCCCGGCGGGACCGGTCTATCAATCCGGAACGCTCAGCGGCAACCCGGTTGGCATGGCGGCGGGCCTGGCGACTTTGAACCTTTGCCGGGCCGACGGCTTCTACGAATCTCTTGACCGATTGTCGCGCCGGCTCATGGACGGGATGCGCGAAGCCGCACGCGATGCCGGCGTGCCGCTGCAGGCCGGTTCACTCGGTGGGATGGCCGGCGTGTTCTTCAGTGACCAGCCGGTTCGCAACTTTGATGACGCCAGGGCTGCCGATCATGACCGGTACGGCCGGTTCTTCCACGCCATGCTTGACCGTGGCGTCTGGCTTCCTCCGGCCGGGTACGAAGCGTGCTTTGTCTCCGCGGCTCATACCGACGCGGAGATCGACCAGGTTATCGCGGCGGCAGCGGAGAGCTTCCGGGCGGTGGCGACATGACCATCCGCATTGGAACGCGGGGCAGCGACCTCGCCCTTTGGCAGACGCGGCATGTCTGTCAACTGCTGCGCGCGCACCACCGCCTTGACGTCGAGGAAGTCATCATCCAGACCCACGCTGAGCAACAGCCGGACCAGTCGATCAGTCCCGATATCTGGCCGACGGGGGGGTTCGTCGGCGAGATTGAGCGCGCCCTCGCCGCCGGCGATGTCGATTGCGCGGTTCACAGCTACAAGGATCTTCCCAGCGCATCGCCGGATGAACTCGTCATCGCCGCCATCCCGCCGCGCGGCCCGATGCATGACCGGCTCATCGCGCGCGATGCGTCGGCTGCCGAGCGACTGGCCGAACTGATCGCCCGTTCGCCGCACGACGAGGAGCGGGGTTTGCCGCCGCTTCGGATCGGAACGAGCAGCCCGCGGCGGAGCGCCCAGCTTCGCCGGGTGTTCGGCGCTGAGTCGGTCCCGCTGCGGGGCAATGTGCCGACGCGTCTGCGAAAGCTCCATGATGAATCGCTTGACGCCGTGTGTCTGGCGGCCGCGGGGCTCGATCGGCTCGGCCTGACGCCGGAGCATACGGTGGATCTGCCGCTCGATCGATTTCCGGCCGCCCCCGCGCAGGGTGCGATCGCCGTGCAGGTGCGCCGCGGCAGTGAAATGGAATCCATCGTTGCGGCAGTTGATGACGCCGAAGCCCGGCGGACGGTGACGGCTGAACGGTCGTTTCTCGCCGCCGTCGAAGCCGGATGTCATACGCCGCTCGCCGCCGCCGCACATCCGACCGCCGACGGCGGTGTGGAACTGCATGTGCAGTTGTTCGGCGAGCTCGACCAGGACGGGCGGCAGGCGTGCTTCGAGGCGAAACAGGTCGGTCGCGACGCGGTCGAACTCGGCCGGGCGATGGCCCGCGAAGCGCTTCGTGAGGTGACGCCGGCGTCATGACGCGTGTCTGGGTCACCCGTGATGAGGGCGAAGACGGCCGGCACTCCCATGCCCTGCGTGCCGCCGGCCTGAAGCCGGTCGTCGAGCCGGTGCTGACCACGGTGCATCTCAGCGATGCGGGCGAGAAAATCCAGCATCTCGGACCGGATGACTGGCTCGTGCTGACGAGCCCGCGGGCCATTGAATCCGTCGCGATCGAGCCGGCCCGTGTCCCGCGCGTGGCGGTGGTCGGCGAGCCGTCCCGGCGGGCGGCTGAAGCGCGGGGCATGCGGGTGGAACTGGTCAGCCCGACCGGCGACGGGCCGGGTCTGTGGGCGGTGCTGAAACCGCTCGCATCAGGTCGGCGGGTCTGTTTTCCGCGTTCGGCGCTGGCGCGAGTGCCGGAAGTCACCGGGTTCGAACTGACCGCGCCGGTAATCTACCGCCCGGAACCCCGCGCGTGGGACACTGATGTGCTCAGCCGCATTGACATCACCTCGCTGGCCAGCGCATCGGCCGTTGCGGCGATCCATGACCGGCTCGGGCGCCTGCCGACGCCGATGGCGAGCATCGGCCACCGTACGACGGCGGCGATTCGACAGCGCGGCGGTGAGCCGGACATTGAGGCGGCGGAGCCGTCATTTCAATCATTGGCCGAAGCGATTGCGCGGTGGCGGTTCGGGCCGTGAGTTGCCGATTACCGGCGCGATGGTGCGCCATATACGTTCACCGGTTCACCGGCATGCCGTGCTGATCGTGCCACCATGTGGCGTATTCAACAGCGGCGTAGGTGAAGACGATGTCCGCCCCGGCCCGCGCGCAGGCGAGGATTGATTCGATCATCGCCGGTTCCGCATCGAGCCATCCGCGCTCGCCAGCCGCCTTGATCATCGCGTATTCGCCGGAGACGTGGTAGGCAGCGATGGGGCCGTCGAACGCGCTGCGAAGCCAGGCAATGATGTCGAGGTACGGCAGGGCGGGCTTGACCATGAGGATGTCAGCCGATTCGTCGATGTCGAGGCGCGCTTCGGTCATCGCTTCGCGCGCATTGGCCGGATCCATCTGGTACGTCTTCTTGTCGCGCGGGACGTCATGTGCGGCCGCCGGCGCGGAATCAAGTGCCGCGCGGAAGGGGCCGTAGAACGATGAGGCGTACTTTGCCGTGTAGCTGAGGATCGCGACGTGCTCGAAGCCGTGCTGATCAAGCGTTCGGCGGATCGCGCCGACCCGGCCGTCCATCATGTCCGACGGGGCGACCATGTCGGCCCCGGCCTCGGCCTGTACGAGTGACTGGCGGCACAGCGCGTCGACCGTGGCGTCGTTAAGTATCTCGCCGTTCTCCACAACGCCGTCGTGCCCGAGTGATGAGAAGGGATCGAGCGCGACATCCGTGATCAGGCACGCATCAGAAAGCGACTCGCGAAAGCGTCGAATGGCCCGGCAGATGAGGTTGTCCGCGTTGAACGCTTCCGCGCCATCGGGCGTTTTCTTCTCCGCCTCGATCTTCGGAAAGAGCGCGAACGACCGGATGCCAAGTGTCATGGCTTCGCGGGCGAAAGCGATGGCGTCGTTCAGGCCGTGCCTTGACACGCCGGGCATCGCGTCGATCGGTTCGCGGGCGTTCTCATTCGCATCGGTCAGGAAGATCGGCAGGACGAGGCGGGACGGCGGCAGAACGGTCTCCCGGACGAGGCCGCGAATCGGTTCCGTTCGTCGAAGTCGGCGCGGCCGGGCCGTCCCGGGTGGCAGGGGGCCGGTCGGCGGACTCGAAGGTGTGGCTTGATCGGGGTGTGAAGCCGGGTGTTCGAATGTGGTCATTACACACTCTCCGCAACGGTGACGTGTTCGGGTCGGGGCTGTTCCGGGACGGGCAGGCGGCGGGCGATGCGGATGCCGCGTGTCACGCAGTCGTTGATCGACACACCGTCCATGAAACTTCCCGCCAGGTGCAGGTTGGGGATGCGGCTGGCCATGGCATTGATTCGTTCCACGAGGTGCCGGTGACCGGGGCGATAGATCGGCACGGCATTGAGCCATCGGTGAACATCGCAGAGGACCGGCTCACCTCGAATGCCGAGCAATGGCCGGAGTGTATCCATCGCATCAGCCCGCAACGTTTCATCCGGCGCGGTGAGCTGATCCGGGTGTCGCGTTCCGCCGAAGAAGACGCGAAGCAGCACATGATCCGCCGGGGCGTGGTGCGCGAAGACGCTGCTCGCCCACAACGCGCCGAGAATCGGCGTCTCGCGCGACGTCCGCGGAACGAGAAAGCCGTACCCGTTCAGTGGATGATCGACCGCATCGCGCGGCAAGGCGAGATTGAGCACCGCGAGGCCGACGTGGTCAATCGATCGAAACGCCTCAGACAATGCCGGCGATTCATCGGCCAGCATCGCAGCCGCCGGTTCGGCCCCGCAGGCGATGACGACATGCTGCGCTCGGTGGACGTCTTCGCCGCCGGCATGTTCGACATGCACGGCCAGTCCATCGCCGTCGCGCTGGATGCGGCGGGCGGTCGAGCCGGTTTCCACGGCGTCGCCAAGGCGGTTCGCCAGGGCGTCGCACAATCCCCCGAGCCCGTCGCGGAAGCTGATCATGCCCTTCGGCGCGTCCGATGATCTCGCGCGCGGACCACGCCGCTTCGACCGAAGCATGGACAGCAGGGGGCACCGGCCGGCATCAAGCCGGGCGAGCGTCGGCATGGCGGAGGCGGCTTCGAGTTCATCGCTTTCCGCGCCCCAGATCCCGACGGTCATGGCGCTGGCGATCCGATTGGCGACCTCAGCGCCGAACCGGCGATGCATGACATCATCAATTGTCGCGTCGGGCTCGCCGGCCGAACTGCACACCAGCCCACGCGCGAGTCGCACCTTGCCGCTCCGGCTCAGCAGGTCCGACGCCAGCAGTTCGCCCGGCGACGTCGGGAGCCGGTGCAGCGTCTTATCGTGCAGGACGAAGCGATTGCGGCCGGCGTCGGCGTTGACGGGCATTGGCTCCGCAACCGGGCCGAGTTGTGCGAGCAGATTCGCGAATTCCGGCGACTTGACGAAAACATTGAACGGGCCGTGTTCAAGGAGAAAGCCGTCGCGCTTCGTCGTCTGCATGACCCCGCCGACGCGCGGGCCCGCTTCGAACAGGCGGACGTTCCGGCCGGCCTTGTGCAGTTCGTCGGCGCAGGCGAGGCCCGCGATCCCGCCGCCGATGACGATCGTGTCACAGGGCCCGCCGTTCATCGGGCGGCGCTTTCCGCATGCTGCCGCGCGGCATTGATAAAGCGCACGACGTGCTCGAACGGCGTGCCTTTCAGAATGCCGTGCCCGAGGTTGAGAATATGCCCCTGCCCGCCGCCGGCTTCCAGGCACTGGAAGACTGCCCGGTCGATCGCTTCCGGCGGGCCGTTGAGCAGCAGTTGATTGTCGACGTTGCCCTGCACAGCGATGGACGGCGGCAGGTCCCGCCGGGCGGCGGCGAGGTCGGCCTGCTCGCTGAGACTGAGCACTTCCGCGCCGCTCCGCCGCAGCAGGTCCGGGTTCGAAATCGCCTTGGCGAAGATGATGCGAGGGACGGCGTCGCCGATCCGATCGAACACACGCTGCTGGTAGGGCAGGGCGAACGTTTCGTACTGCTCATCGGTGAGCAGGTCGGCGCAGCTTTCAAAGAGTTGCACGATGTGAACGCCGGCGTCGATCTGCATGCGAAGATACGCCGCGGTCAGGTCAGACAGCCGGCCGAGCAGTTCGTGCGCTGCCTCCGGGTGGTCCTGCAGAAACGATCGCGCCTGCGCGCCGGTCGCGCCGGGGCTCTGCCCTTCGATGAGAAACGCGGCGAGTGTCCACGGCGCGCCGGCAAAGCCGATGAGCGGCACGCGACGGCCTGTCTCATCGAGTACGCGATGAATGCTGTCGGGCACGAACCAGAGTTCCTCACTGACCTCATACGGTTCGAGCTGTTTGACATCGGCCGGCGTTCGAACCGGCGTCTCAAGCAGCGGCCCGGGGCGGAAGACGAACGGCGCGCCGAGCGGCCCGAGCGGCGTGAGAATGTCCTGGTACAGAATCAGCGCGTCCACGCCGAGGCGAAGCGGCAGGATCGTAATCTCCGCCGCGTAGTCGGGGCGACAGAAGAGGTCTTCCAGTTCGAGCCCGGAAGCCGATCGAATCCGCTGGTACTCCGGGTCGTACCGTCCGGCCTGCCGCATGAGCCAGACGGGCGTGCGCGGGGTGTGTTCACCGCGGGCGGCCCGAAGCAGCAGATCATGTTCGGGCGCGGGGTTGGGCATCGGATGGTCCCTCGGTGGTTGGATGAATGGTGGACATGATATGGAAACGTGAGGCCCGACTTCGCCGTCGAAGGCTGCCTGATTACGCATTCGTGGAGAATGTCTGCCGCTGGCCGGCGAGGTGCGCGTTCCGATCGAGGTATGCGTCGAATACGGCGGCGACGTTCCGCATGAGCACGCGCCCGAGCGGGAACGTCAGTTCCACACTGCCGTCTGGTTCGACATGCACGAGGCCATCGGCTTCGAGTGCGCCGAGCCGGTCGAGTTCATCGCGGAAGTACTCCGCAAAGTCGATGTTCAACTGTTCAGAGATCTTCGACGCGTCGAGACGGGCGTCGCAGTACAGCCGCAGCAGCACCGACTGGCGGATGGCGTCGTCCTCGCTGAGCATCAGGCCGCGGATGACCGGGTCGCCGCCGG
>SLJD01000213.1 GCA_007135295.1 Phycisphaerales bacterium | reverse complement strand
GCCGGGCCGAGGAACCCTTCGAACTGAATCTCCGGGACCGGCCGAAGCCCGCCCATCGCGAGCCCGACCGACGTGCCGATGATTCCCGACTCGGCGAGTGGTGTGTCGACCACGCGATCGCCGCCGAACCGGGCGTGCAGTCCTTCGGTGACGCGGAACACGCCGCCGTTGACGCCGACATCCTCGCCGAGCAGCAGAACCCGGTCGTCGGCTTCCATTTCCTGAATCAGAGCGAGGTTGATGGCTTGAACGAGCGTCAGGTTGGCCATGAATCTGTTTCCTCGGGTGATCGTCGAGTGCAGCGATCGGTCAGGTCAAGTCAGGGATGAAGCGGCTCACGCCTTGAGCTGGTCTTTCGTCCGGCGGTTGACGTCCGCCCCTTCAAGTTCGTCCGGACGCAGGCCGAGCGAATGCGTGCACATCGTGTCACGCTGCTGGATGAGGTCGTCATCAAGCTCGGCGTACATCGCGTTGAAGAAGTCGGACGTCTCGGGGCTGGCGATTCCCTCGGCCCGCTTGACGGCGGCGCTGACTTCTTCCTTCGCCTTTGCGTCGATCGCTTCCTGCTTGCTTTCATCCCAGAGATCGCGTTCCGCAAGGTACTTCTGGAACCGCAGAATCGGGTCTTTCTTCTTCCACGATTCGAGTTCCTCGTTGTCGCGATACCGCCGGGCGTCGTCCGCGGTCGTGTGGTCGCCGAGCCGGTAGGTCACCATCTCGATGAAGGTGGGCCGGTTCTCCTTGCGGGCGCGCTGCGCCGCATCGCGGACGACTTTGGTGACGGCGAAGATGTCGTTGCCGTCACACTGCACGCACTCCATGCCGTACGCCACGCCGCGCTGCGCGATCGTCGGGGCGGAGCACTGGATCTTCGTCGGGACAGAAATCGCCCAGCCGTTGTTCTGGCAGACGAAGATGACCGGCAGGTCGAGGTTGGCGGCAAAGTTCGCCGCTTCGTGGAAGTCGCCTTCGCTCGTTGCGCCGTCGCCGAAGAACGTGCACGCGATACCGTCCTTCTTCTGATACTTGTTTGACCAGGCGAGGCCGGCGGCGTGGAGCATCTGCGTGCCGATCGGGATGGCGAGCGGGGTGATGTTCAGGTTGTCGGGAATCTGGTTGCCGCGCTCATCGCCCATCCAGTGGAGCAGGATGTATTCCATCGGCAGGCCGCGCCAGAACAGGCCGGGGTTCTCGCGGTAGCACGGCACGAGCCAGTCTTCGGACTGCAGGGCGTACGCGGCGCCGAGTGACGCCGCTTCCTGCCCGCGATTTTCGGGATAGGTTCCCATGCGCCCGGAGCGCTGCAGCTTGAACGCGACCTCGTCGAGGTGCCGGCAGACGCACATGTGCTCGTAGAGCCTGACCGCGTCATCGTCGGGAATCAGTCCCTTGCCGAGCTTGGCGTCAAACTGCCCCTTCTCGTCGAGGATGGAGACGCTCTTGATTTCCGTCTTGTAAACAACCTTCGCGGGCATAAGTCGCTTCCTTCCGCCGGATTCGCCGGTCCCTTCGGTCTTCGTGCAGGGCTGCCGGATTCGGGCGCCTGCACGTCAGAGGACCGGGCCGTAAGTTGACGGGATGAAGTTGTTCGTCACTTCGCCGTGGAGTGGGATTGAACGCTGCGCAGCAGGTTCGGTTGCACAGTATACCGGCCACCGCACGCAGCGCACAGGTCGGCGGCCGGCGATGCATGACGGTGAGTCCACTGCTGTGCGATGGTCCAAGGCGTGCATCCCGTTCACCCATCCCTGCGTCGTGTGCGTGCCTGACGTGCCGTCGGCACATCGGGCCGAAAGAAGGCCGCCCCGAAATGTGCGAGACGGCCTCTGGAGTGCGTCGAATAGCGTGCCGGCTGCGCCATACCGTTGCGGCCGACGGCTGACTGCCTCACGCGCTCTGGCCGCCGGCCATGCGCTCGACCGACGACTTCTTGCCGCCTTCCTCGATCTTCTCGCGGGCGAATTTGATCGCCGCGGCATGCGCTGTCATGCCGTGCTGTTCGGCGTCAGCGAGAATCTGGCGCAGCGTCGGCTCGATGTCTTCAATCTTCTGATTGAGCTCGCCTTCGCTCATGCCGAGGTACAGCCCGGCCAGACGGATGAGCCCACCGGCGTTGGCGACGAAGTCCGGGGCGTAGAGGATGCCGGCGTTCTTGACGACAACGCTGTCTTCATCCGGGTCATCGAGGATGTTGTTCGCTGCGCCGCAGACGATCTTGCATCGCAGCTTCGACGCGTTCTTGCCGTCGATGACGCCGCCGAGCGCGCACGGAGCGAGGATGTCGCAGGAAGTCGTGAGGATGCTTTCGGGATCGGTGATCGTCACATCGCCGATGCTGTGGATGCGCTTGATGTTGTCCTCGTTGATGTCAGCGACGGTGAGGGTCGCCCCTTCTTCATGAAGGATGCGGGCGATGTTGTACCCGACGCTTCCAACGCCCTGGATAGCAACGTGGACGCCACTGAAATCCACCGGCCGCCCGAGTTGGCTGAGCGAGCCGCGCATCGCGTTGACCACGCCTCGGGCGGTGTAGGGCGACGGGTCGCCGCCGACCGAGACTGTCTCGCCGCCCATGACGTGATTCGTCTCCATCGCCATCCAGTCGACGAACTGCGTGTTGACGCCGACGTCTTCCGCGGCAATGTACGCGCCGTTGAACGTGTCAACGAAGCGGCCCATGGCGCGGGCTTCGGCTTCGGTCGGCTGGTGGCGTGGCTTGGGGAGCATGATGACGCTCTTGCCGCCACCCATCGGCAGGCCGGCCGCGGCGGCCTTGTACGTCATGCCTTCCGACAGGCGCAAAACATCATGCACGGCGTCGGCTTCGGTGGCGTAACACCAGCGCCGCGTCCCGCCGAGAGCGTTTCCGAGGACGGTGGAGTGGATCGCCACGATGGCGCGGAGACCCGATTCCGGATCCTGATGAAAGCAGACGCGCTCGTGGCCGTGTTCGATCATCTGTTCGAAAGTCGTCATTGCCCGTGCCTCTTTCTCTGTGCGACGGCGGAACGCCAGGCCGCAGATTCCATAGAGTCTTTGCCCGCGCGGAACCGTGATCCGACCGCTGCAGGCAACCGCCCTCAGACCGGGACGTCTCGCGAAGCGACAGTCGTCCCGCCGCCGAACTGCGGCACCACCGATGTGTCAGGTTTGCGGCCGGTGCCATGTGCAGATTCGTCGGGGGTCTGCTCAGGCAGGAAGAAATCGTCATTCGGCAGCGTGTCGACGTATTCGAGCGCGGCTTTGGCGGCGGTGTGCATCGTGTGATCGGGGTTGTGGCGGAGTTCGCGCAGATTCCGCTCGATCTCGTGCCGGGCGATGCTGCAGATGTGCTCGACGATGGCGAGTTCCCGCTTGAGTTCATCGCCGTTCGTCCCGCGGCGGATCGACTGGTCCGCCCGTGAGAGCGAGCAGGTTACGGCGTGGATCCAGATCGCCACCCAGCTCAGCCGAGCCTGGACGAGCTGCCGGCTGATGAGCTTTTCTTCATGCTCTTTGAACATGAGTTTGACCTGGTGGCTGAACTCGCGGACATGCTTTTCCAGATCCTGCTGCAGGTGGGCGAGTTTCGGATGCAGCCGCGTGATCTTCGGGGCGGACGGTTTTATCCCCAGGAAAAGCTGCGAGCCGATTCGCAGGGCGGCCCCGATGTTGTTCATCGGGTTGTCCTTCACGCCGAGCATGTACTCGCCGAGTTGCTTGGACCCGTATGCGAAGACGAAGTTGTGCATGACTTCGTTGGCGCCCTCGACGATGATGTTGATGCGCGAATCGCGCCACAGCCGTTCGAGGATGTTCTCGGTCATGTACCCTTCGCCGCCCATCACCTGCAGGGCGTGGTCGGTCGTCCGGAATCCCATTTCCGAACAGAAGACCTTGCAGATAGCGGTCTCGAGCATGATGTCGCTGTCATCGCGATCGACGATGCCGGTCGTCATGTACAGCATGGCGTCCATGGCATAGACGTATGCGGCCATGGTGGCGATCTTGTCCTGAATCAGCTCGAACTCACCGATCGGCCGGTCAAACTGATATCGGTAGCGGGCCCACTTGCCGGCCTGCTCGTAGGCGGTCTTGCCAGCCCCAACCATGCCCGCTGACAGCGTGCACCGGCCGTAGTTCAGGCAGGTCAGCGCGACGTTGAGGCCTTTGCCTTCTTTATGCAGCAGGTTCTCGCGCGGCACTTTGACGTTCGTGAAGCGGACGCGCGCCTGCCACGTTCCGCGGATGCCGCACTTCGAGCGGTTGCGGCTGAAGATCTCGATGCCTTCCATGTCCGGTGTGCAGATGAGAGCGGTGACGCGCTTCTTCTTCTCGCCGGTCTTCGGGTCGTCGACCATCTGGTTTGCCATGACCGTGAACAGGCCGGACATGGCAGCGCTCGTCGCCCACTTCTTCTCACCGTTGAGAATGTAATGCGTACCGTCCTCAGACACCTCGCAACGCGTTTGCTGACCGCCGGCGTCGCATCCGACGTTCGGTTCGGAGAGGCAGAACGCGCTGAGCGTGTCCGTCGCCATGCGGCGCATGTATTTCTGCTTCTGCTCGTCGGTGCCGAAGAGCTTGATCGCCCCGCAGCCGATGGACTGGTGCGCCGAGACGAGCACCGCCGTCGAACCGCATGATTCGCCGATCCGGCTGAGCACGCGGTTGTAGCTCGTGATCGAGAACCCGCCCCCGCCGTATTCCTGCGGAATGATCATCCCGAGCACGCCGAGGTCGAACAGCCGCTTGATCACCCAGTCGGGGATTTCCTGCTTTTCGTCGATTTCGTGGTGGGGGTGCTCATTGCGGAGATACGTGTCCAGTTCCGCGAGAAGCTGGTCACAGCGAGCAACTTCGTCAGCCGGCACCTCCGGGAACGGAAAGACGAGTTCCTCGCGGAAATTGCCCCAGAACAGATTCTTGATGAACCCCATCGTCTCCGGATCCGGGCCGAGCATCTCCTGGGCCTGCTCGATCTGCTTGCGATCTTTCTCGGAGACGTTCTTGAGTTTGGAGAGGTCGGAACTGGACACGGTCACGCTCCTTCTGTTCCACGGCCAGGGGTGAGGTTGGTGTCGGTTTCCGGCAGGGGACCCTGCGAAATGGTCCGAACCGTTCATGCAGATGTGGCGGGGGCCGGCCAGATTGAGGATGTTGATCCCGCCGCTCACATGTCTCGCAGCCTGCGGCTGGATGCCAAGTATTGTAGTCGAGCGACCGTCCAAGCCGGGACGGCCGAGCATGGGGACTCCGCCGTGTTTGAGTTGTCAATGCCGTTCGCGAATCGGCCGGCGTGTTCGGTGGCCGATCATCCGAAAGAGCATGGTGCTCTCGGAGAATTATACGGCAAACCAAGGCGCTGCCGCAATCAACTCAGGGCAGGGCATCGATTCGCCGTGCAAAGTTTGGAAAATGAGGAGTATCCCGAATCAAGCAATACGGATTGGCCAGTCAGACGTGAAGTCAAAATGATTTATCATTTATCTGGCGGATTTTTCCGGATACCTGCCGTACCGGGTCAGGAACCGGCTTTTGTCCCGAAGATCCGTTGCAGCCGCTGCTGGGCCTCGTCGCCGGAGATTACCCGGGCGGAGATCGCCGCGGCCGTCTCGAACGGCGCATCTTCAAGCGAGCCGTCAAGTTCGTTGAGCCACCGCTTCGTTGCGGCGGTGGCGATTGGGCCGCCTTTGGTGAGGTTCTCCGCGAGCTCACGGGCCTGTTCATCAAGCCGGTCGGCCTCAACCAGGTGCGTCGCCAGGCCAATCCGGTGGCCTTCCTCGCCGCTGACCGTTCCGCCTTCGAGCAGCATCGTCCGCGCCCGGCCGGGGCCGACCTTGCGGATGAGCCACGGCGCGACCACCGCGGGGCAGACGCCGAGACTCACCTCGGGGTAGCCGACCTTGGAGTCCGGATGCGTGATCGCGAAATCCGTGACAACCATGAGGCCGCACCCGCCGCCGACGGCCGCTTTCTGCACGCGGGCGATCGTCGGGATCGTCAGTCGCCGGATCCGCCGCATGACGCGCGACAGGCCGTGCAGCATGCCGGACATCGCTTCCGCATCTTCGAGCACCCCCTTGAGGTCCATGCCCGCGCAGAAGCACGGGCCTTCGCCGGCGAGGATCATCGCGCGGAGCGAGGGGTCGTCCTCGATCTCGTCAATGGCTGCGCCAAGTGCGTCAATCAGCGCCGGCGACAGGGCATTGCGCGCATCGGGCCGGTTCATCGTGACGGTCACGACAGCGCCGTCACGGTCCATGCGTACGAGTTGGTCAGCAGCGTGGTCGGACATGCGTTCACTGTAGCACATCCGCCGGTCGTCCTGCGCCGCGACAAGGCAGAGTTCGCAAAGCCCCGGTGTCGGGTCGTTCGCCACCCGCCGGTCCATGCATTGCCTTACTCCGCCAGTTCGCCGCACTCCGGGCAGCGTTCGGAGAATTCCAAGCCGTGCAGCGGATACCCGCAGGTCGGGCAGCGGTTCTCTTTCGATCGTTTGATTCGGCGGCGGTCATCGATGTACAGCACCGTGAACATTCCGACCCGAACCGCCCGCAGCATGAGCAGCGCCGTCGGCAGCAGAATAATGCACCACACTCCGATGTTGAGCACCCAGCCGACCGGCCGCATCGTTGTTGCATCCCCGTCGCCGGGGGCGATGAGCCATCGCGGGTCGTCCTTGGTGATGATGCCCGTCATCGCCTGCCGTACCGGATCGTCTGTCGGCAAATCATCAAGATCGTCAACAAACGGGCGGTCGGCGTAGCGGATGTGTTGTTCGGCCGGCGTGTGATGCACCGCGGTCGCTGCCGGCCAGCCGGACTGGGAAAGCGGCTGCCGCAATTCAATGGAGGCGAGAAACGCACCGGGCGACACATCGGAATCCGCTTCGTTGACCACCACGCCGCCGCCGCCGGCCTGAGAGGCGACGAGGGACATTCGCCGCGGCTCGACGGGTTGTTCGATAAGCCGGTGCGTCAGCCACGTCGCGACGAGGGCGAGCACGAGGCACGCGATCAACGCCGCGTCATCAAGTTTGGCCCAGATGGTCCGGGGCCGGCTTGCGGAGTAATACTCGATCCGCCGCAGCCCTCGAATCACTCGCCGCCAGATCATGCCGGAACAGTAGACGTGTCGGCGTGGGGTTTCACGAATTCGCCCGCTGGCGGTCGGCCCAGAAGTCCGCAAGCATCGAAACGGCCTCGTCGCCTTCCACGAGCAGCCCGGACGCCAGGGCCGGGCCGACGAACCGTTCATCATCCATCGAACCGTCAAGTTCGTTGAGCCACCACTTCGTCTCCCGCAGCGCGCGGGGGCCGTGGCCGGCGATGCGCTCGGCGATTTCATCGGCCGCGGGCCCGGTCTGCGTGTCATCATCGACGAGGTGGCTGACGAGGCCGAGCCGGTGCGCTTCGCCTCCATCGATGATCTCCCCGCCCATCAGCATCGCCCGCGCCGGCCCGGATCCGACCACCTGCTGGAGCGTGGCGATGGTCACCGCCGGCGTGACGCCGATGCGATGAACCGGGTAGCCGAATCTCGTTCCCCGAGACGCGACGACGAGATCGCACGCGCTGACCATCGCGCAGCCGCCGGCCAGCGCTGCGCCCTGCACCGCGGCGATCACCACGAACGATGCGTGTCGCAGCGAGCGGTTCAGGTCACTCAATCGACGGATGAACACGCCCATGATCGCCGGATGCTCGACCGCCGCGGCGAGATCGAACCCGGCGCAGAACGCCCGGCCCGCGCCATCGAGGCGCAGGACCAGGATATCATCGCGGTTCGTCAGGTCGTCGAGGGCGGCCATGAGCGAATCGAACATGGCTTCGCTCAGCGCGTTGCGGCGGTCGGGATCGTCGAGCGTGATCCGGGCGATCGGGCCGTCAATGTCGAGTGTCAGCATGGCGGGCTCGCAGCTATGAACGAAAACGGTTGGCAGTGCGTGACATTATGCCGTCGGCAACGGCTGGTCGTCGATCGGGCGGCTGTGGTGATGGGCTCGGATACGCTCAGATCATCGCCCGCAGCACCAGGCCGAGCACCATCCACAGCCCGGCGGCGCCCATGATGACCGCGGTGTAGCCGACGATGTCCCGCGCCCGGACACCGGTGATCGCCAGCAGCGGCAGCGCCCAGAACGGCTGGAGCATGTTGGTCAACTGATCCCCGTACGCAACAGCCATGATCATCACCGCCGGGTCGATGCCCGCGTCGAAGCCGGTCTCCAGAGCGACCGGGCCCTGCACGCCCCATTGTCCGCCGCCGGATGGCACGAAAAGGTTCGTCACCGCCGCTGCGAGAAACGACAGCACCGGAATCGTCGTTTCGGTTCCGATCGCAGTGAACCCGCGGGCGAGCATGGAAATCAGCCCCGCCGCAATCATCATCCCCATGATGCCGCCGTACAGTGGAAACTGAATGAGAATGCCCGCGCAGCCGCGCGCCCCGTCGGAGACCGCGTCCATGTACCGGCGCGGCGACCCGTGCCCGATCAGTCCGAGCGCGAGCATCGTCGCGTTGACCTGGTTGAGTCCAATGCTGCCTGCACCATGCGCCGAAACATACAGCCCGAGGCCGATGAGCAGCGGTGCGGCGAGCAGCCAGACGATGACTGGCGAGCGGTCGAGCCATTCGGGAACGCTCGACGGCTTGGCGTGAGCTGCGCCCTCCCTCGCCGGTTCGATGACGTTGTATTCCTCGATCGGGCGCATGCTCGACTCGTCGCGCGGGGCGAGCAGCACGTAGAGGATCGGCACAAGGACGAGCAGCCCGGCTGTGACGAACAGGTTCAGGCCGGAGAACAGCGTCTGTTCGAGGCCGATACCGGCGAACTGCTCCGCGCCGCCGGCCTGGGCCCATTCGTCGAGCCGGTCGACGGTCTGTTCCGGCAGGACGCCCTGCGCGTCACCGCGGGTTGTCATGGTCAGCGGGGCCGAGCCGGACAGCCCCCCATGCCAGACGAGCATCGCGCTGTAGCCGGCCGCACAGAGCAACGGGTAATGCGCCCGGATGCCTCGGCGGGCAAGCGATCGGCCGACGTCGCGGGCGAGCAGCGCTCCAACGATCAGCCCGAGCCCCCAGTTGATCAGTCCCGCCAGCACCGCGATGACCGCGATCATCGCCGCCGCTCCGGCTGTCGATGATGGGCGATCGGCCATCGCGCCGATCGCCGCCTGCACCGGCCGCGTCGCCGCCAGGGCGTGGCCGGTGACGAGGATCAGGCACATCTGCATGCCGAAGGCGAGAAATCGCCACAGACCGTCACTGTCATCCTGCCAGGCGTTGATCAGCGCGATAACGCGATTCTCATCGGTGGCGAGATCAAAGTCGCCGAACAACAGCGCCAGCGCCGCCGTCACGAGCATCAGCAGGATTGCGATGACGAACGGATCCGGCGCGGTTTTCTCGAAGAGGCGGCTGAGGGCGAG
>SLJD01000243.1 GCA_007135295.1 Phycisphaerales bacterium | reverse complement strand
CGCAGTACGTCCCGGAGCTGAAAGGTGATCTGGAGGGCGGTCGGCGGCCGGACATCCGCTGGATCGAATACGACTGGAGCCTCAACCACCGGGAGCATGTGCCATGACCGCGACCGAAACGTCCGAAACGATGGATCGCGCCATCCACGAGCAGATGCCCGAGCTCGAACCGTTCGATGAGCACAATCAGTCGCTGCTCAGTCAGGTGCACCCGATTGACTGGGGCAATCCGACGCCAAGCGGGCGGTACAACCTCATCGTCATCGGGGCGGGAACAGCGGGGCTGGTCACGGCGGCCGGGGCGGCCGGCCTTGGCGCGAAAGTCGCGCTTATCGAGCGGCGGCTGATGGGCGGCGACTGTCTGAATGTCGGCTGCGTGCCGAGCAAGGCGCTGATTCGAAGCGCAAGAGCCGCGGCCGAGGTCCGGCGCGCCGGCCAGTACGGCGTCGAGGTCACCGGTGACGTGAAGGTGGACTTTCCCGCTGTCATGGAGCGCATGCGCCGCTTGCGAGCGAAGATCAGCCCGCATGACTCGGCCGCCAGATTCCATGATCTCGGCATCGATCTGTTCATCGGTGACGCGGCCTTTGTCGATGACCATCGGATCCAGGTCGATGACGCGAAGTTGGAGTTTTCCCGCGCCGTGGTCGCCACCGGCGGCCGGGCCGTCGCGCCGCCGATTCCCGGTCTCGAAGAAGCGGGGCATCTGACGAACGAAACGTTCTTTTCACTGACCGAGCTTCCGCCGCGACTGGCGATCATCGGCGCGGGACCGATCGGATGCGAGATGGCGCAGACGTTCGCCCGCTTCGGCAGCGAGGTAACGCTGCTTGAGGCAGCCGAGCACATCCTGCCACGCGAGGATCCGGATGCCGCCGCCATCATTGATCGGGCGCTGTGCGACGACGGCGTGAACATCATCTGTGGAAGCAAGGTGGCCGGGGTTTCTACGAACAACGGCGAAAAGGTCATCGATGTCGAACATCAGGGCAGCTCGCGTGAGATTCGCACAGACGACGTCCTCGTCTCTGCCGGCCGGGCACCGAATGTCGACGGCCTGAACCTTGAAGCGGCCGGTGTCCGGTACGACCCGAAGCGTGGCGTCGAAGTCAACGACTTTCTTCAGTCAAGCAACCCGCACATCTACGCGGCCGGCGATGTCGCGTCGCCCACTGCTCCGGGAGCGGGCCCCTATCAGTTCACGCACGCTGCTGACGCCATGGCGCGCATTGTCATTCAGAACGCGATGTTCTTCGGGCGGGCGAGAGCGAGTGAACTCATCATGCCATGGTGCACCTACACCGATCCGGAGATTGCGCACGTTGGTTTGTATGAGCATGCGGCGAATGCCAGAGGTATCCCTACAGAGACCCTGACGATCAACATGTCCGAGGTCGATCGCGCGATTCTTGATGGTGACAACGAGGGGTTTCTGAAAGTGGTGCATCGCAAGGGAAAGGACGAGATACTCGGCGCGACGCTTGTTTCCCGGCACGCCGGCGACATGATCAGCGAGATAACGCTGGCGATGAATGCGGGCAAAGGGCTGGAGACGATCTCACGTTCGATTCATCCGTACCCGACGCAGGCGGAGGTCATCAAAAAGGCGGGCGACGCGTACAAGCGGACAAAGCTCACCCCGCGCATCAAATCTGTATTCGAGACACTGCTTGCGTGGCGGCGGTAATGAATCACTTGACCACTCTTTCACAATCATTGGAAGGATGAACAGATGTGGAAACCGCTCATGACTCTCATGATGGCAGTTCTGGTCGGCTTGTGGGGCTTTGGGTGACAAGTCAACGGTCCATTGCGGTGGTGATGCCCGCACTGAATGAGCAGCGGAGCATCGGCAATGTGCTCGACGCCATCCCGGAGTGGGTGGGTCAGATCGTTGTGGTGGACAACGGGTCAACCGATCGGACGGCCTGTGTCGCTCAGTCGCGCGGGGCGCGCACCGTCTACGAACCCCGGCGGGGCTATGGTGCAGCTTGCCTGCGGGGACTGGCGGAACTGGATTCCCCGGACATCGTGGTGTTTCTCGACGCCGACGCCAGCGATCGGCCGGAAGAAATGGATCGACTCATTCGACCGATACTTGATGGCGACGCCGACCTGGTCATTGGATCGCGCGTCCTGGGCCATGCCGACGCCGGCTCGCTGACGTGGCCGCAACGGACGGGAAACGCAATGGCCGGATTTCTCATCCGTCGGCTGTGGAACGTCGAGTGCACGGATCTCGGGCCGTTCCGCGCCGTCCAGTTTGATGTACTCAAGCAGCTTCGCATGAATGATCTCGACTACGGCTGGACCGTGCAGATGCAGGCTCGTGCGGCTCGCATGGGCTTCCGCATCGCTGAGGTGCCGGTCAGCTATCGGATCCGCATCGGTGAATCGAAGATATCTGGAACGGTGCGCGGCGTGATCGGCGCGGGGACGAAGATACTTGGCAGCATCGCCCGCGAAGCTCTGACCGGCTGGGGCGTTGGGTCGTCGCATCTTGAGCGCGATCAGACGCTTGTTATCTTCAGCCGTCTGCCTCAAGCGGGGAAGACGAAGACCCGCCTCATCCCAGCCCTTGGAGAACAAGGCGCCGCCGACCTGCAGCGCGAGATGACCAGCCATACCCTGAACATCGCGCGTCAATGGCGCGATGCCTCGCCGAAATCGACACATGCCGCCGTCCAGGTGCGCTTCACCGGAGGTGAAGAATCCGCCATGCGCGAGTTGTTTGGCAGCGACCTGACGTATGTCAATCAGGGGGACGGTTCCCTTGGGGTCCGAATGTTGCGAGCTGTCACTGAGTACACGTCCGGCCGCGTCCAGGGGGACCGCTGTTCGACAGCGGCGGGGCGATCAGATGGAGCGTCATCCGTCGTACTTATTGGAAGCGATTGCCCGGCCGTCACGCCGAGAATTATCCGGCGCGCGTTCACCGCCTTGCGGGACGCGGATGTGGTCATCGGACCGGCGGTGGACGGCGGGTACTATCTGATCGGCCTGCGGCATTGCCATGGCGCGTTGTTCGATGAGATCGACTGGGGTACGGAACATGTGCTGGAACAAACGCTGCGAGTGGCGCGCGATGCGAATTTGAAGATCCAATGCCTTGAGACGCTGGCGGATGTCGACGCGGCGGCTGATATCAGGATATGGGAGGAGCACCAGGCAGTTCTGCGCGGCCGCGCGACTCCGCCTGCGCTTTCCGTCATCATTCCATCGCTCAATGAGGCGGAACATGTCGAATCAGCCATTCACTCCGTCTGCGTATGCGATGATGTTGAGGTCATTGTCGCCGATGGGGGGAGCACCGATGGAACCATCGAGATCGCGCGAGGTCTCGGGGCTTCCGTCGTCGAGAGCCCGTCGGGACGAGCGATGCAGATGAATCGCGGCGCGGCGGAGGCGTCGGGCGATGTGCTGCTGTTTCTGCATGCAGATACGAGGCTTCCCTTCGGGTATCGGAGCGAGGTTGACCGGATCCTTGCGCGAACCGATGTCGTCGCCGGGGCCTTCTGTTTCGGGCTCGATCATGTATCGTGCGATCTGCGGTTGATCGAGTGCGGCGCAAACATCCGTTCTCGATGGGGGAGCATGCCGTACGGTGATCAGGCACTCTTCCTGCCGCGCTCAGAGTTCGATGCGGTGGCCGGATTTCCGCAGTGGCCGGTGATGGAGGATTACGAGCTTGTTCGACGACTGCGAAAGCGAGGTCGCATTGCGATTGCGGAAACGGCCGTGATTACCTCCGCCCGGCGCTGGCTGCGTGACGGGCCGTGGAGGACGACATGGCGCCATCAGCGCGCGATCTGGATGTATCGGGCCGGCATGACTCCCGAACGGATTGCAGCGGCCCTCAAGCCGGCGGGCAGGCTCGACGATCAACCGGGCAGTGAATCGGCTCGTGTGATCGATGCCGACGCCGTGCCATGATCAGGCATCACCACGTTTCAGGAGGTGACAGTGCGAGTAAGTGTGACGGATGAACAACTTCGGGAAGCGTTCGATATGGTCAGGGACGACCCCGCCTTTGCCGAGAGCGTCAAGGCGATGAATGAAGGCAGGCGGCCCGGCGAGATGCTTCAGGCGCTTGCGTTGCGGCCGGAGCTTCTGCAGGGATTCACCGCCATCAGCGCCGGGCAGTACCCGGGCGGAATCGTCGAGCGCGACGTCAAGGAATTGATCATCCTCGAAGCGTCGCGGGCGAATGAATGCCAGTTCTGCACGGGCGTTCACATCGCCGTCGCAAAGATGCTCAATATTGGAGACGATCCGATCGCCTTGCTCGATCAGCCGGACATGCAGACAGACCGGCAGCGCCTTGCTGTGCAATACACCCGGGCCGCGATGGTGGATTCGAACGGCGTGCCGGATGAACTCTTCGATCAACTCGGGCGCCACTTTACCAATGCGGAAATCGTCGAAATCACATTTGCGATCGGATTCATCAATTGCCTCAATATGTTCAATAACCTGCTACGCGTGACCTATCACGGCGAATACGAGGATCTGACAACTGCGGAATCATGACCGCCGGCGACGAAGGGGTAACGCTGAGAAGCGAACGGTGAGCAGGAAACGTCATCCGACGGAAAACTCTTCCCTCGGCCGCGATGAGAGAGGGGAACAATGCACCTGACATGGCGATTGACAAGCTGTAGGCAGATCGGAGCTTTGCTGGTAAACTTTGTGCGGAGTCGCATTTTTGCATTCTGTACGTGTTCTGTCCACGGTGTTCCGATGGCTTCGAGCGCAAAGCGTGAATCCTCTCACCGGCAGGTGTCAATCGATCCGGCCGAGTGGGTCGATCGGCATGGCGATGTGCTGTACCGCTATGCCATTGTCCGCGTGCGCAAGCAGGAGATCGCGGAAGATCTTGTGCAGGAGACGCTACTCGCCGCACTCAAGTCACAAGACAAGTTCGAGGGCCAGTCCGCTGAGCAGGTCTGGCTGATCGGCATTCTGCGGCACAAGATTCTGGATTACCTGCGGTCCCGCAGCCGGGGCGTTGACGGCCGAACGGAGGCGGGGAGTACGGACTGGCTTGCGGACTTCTTCGACGACCGGGGCAATTGGCGCAAGCCGCCCGACCCGACCGCCGTCAATCCCGATTCGCTCGTTGAGCGTGAGGAGTTCTGGGACGTCTTCGACCACTGCCTGGAAGGTCTTCCTCCGCGTGCCCGCGAGGCATTTACACGCCGTGTCATTGAGCAGGAGGATACAAAGTCGATCAGCGAGGCGCTGAGCGTGACAGCCAACAACCTGTGGGTGATTCTCTTCCGGGCCAGGACGCAGATGCGGAGTTGCCTGATGCTCAAATGGTTCGGAGAGCAGGGCGGCACGCCCCGGAACGAAGCCGGACACCGCGATACATCGGATAGGCGGCCATCATGATCAGTTGCAAGAAGGCCGCCGAATTGACGTGTCAGTCGCTTGACCGCCGGCTGTCGCTGGGCGAGCGTTTTAAACTCAGAACTCATCTGCTCATGTGCAAGGCGTGCAATGCGTTCCGCAAGCAGAGCATTGAACTGGATCGCCTGCTCAATAAGCGGTTTCACAGCCGGGTGTCTGACGAAGAGTTCCAACGCGCCGTTGAACACCTTCCGGGCGACTCATGCAACAGGATCAAGCAGCGCCTGCGTGAAGTGGTGGAACAGTGAAGGAGGGGCGTACTTTGAGCGAAGGTTCCCGGCGCAGTTTGACTCGCCGGTGTAATGATCGTCGAAGGACAACGACTCATAGTTAAGCATGTCCGTGGCGGTATGGACATGTTGCGCGAGCGGTCTCGGTTCGAGCGGAGACGGCTCAACTTTTCATTTTTGTCACTGGAGGCCGTTTCATGCACCATTTCAACAGCACTGCACGATTTGTTTCGGTTGTTGTCGCGGCACTCGTTTTGACCGTCTTGGGCTGGCATGGCCTTGCGTCAGGTGAAACGGCCGAAAGCGCCGAGCGACAAGCCGCGGAGAGCAAACTCGCCATCCTCTGGACCAGTGGCGATCCCGACGTCGCCCATCGCATGACGCTGATGTATGCCAACGGCGCCGCCCGCCAGGACTGGTTTGATGAGGTCCGACTCATCGTCTGGGGGCCGTCCCAGCGGCTCGTCGTCGGTGACAAGGATGTTCGCAACAAGATTGACGACCTCAAGGAAGTTGGCGTCCACGTCCAGGCATGTCTCGCCTGCGCCGATTCCTACGGCATTGCGGATGACCTTCGCGGCTTCGGTCTTGAGGTCGAGTACATGGGCCGCCCGCTCAGCGAGCACCTGAAATCGGATAACTGGCACGTACTGACGTTCTGATCCGCCTCGCGTGAATCACAGCGCGGTGGATGGCGATGGTGTGCGGCTTCATCACAGGGCCGTAACGAAAACATGACTCTGCCTCCGAATCAGGGTGGTTGCATGTCTCACGATCAGTCTATTCGCGTTGGCATCATCGGTGGGACAGGATTGGGCCAGACACTGGTATCCCAGTTCAACTTCACTGACAGCCAGCAGCATTCGATCGAAACGCCCTTCGGCCCGCCGAGCGGTCCGATTGTGACGGGATCGTACGCGGGCACGCCGATCGCTCTGCTCAATCGACACGGCGAAGGCCATGTATACAACCCGTCAACGGTCCCGTATCGGGCGAACATCTATGCGCTGAAACAGCTTGGATGCACGCATCTGCTTGCATCGGGGGCGGTGGGATCATTGCGAGAGGAGATTGTGCCGGGTGACATCGTCCTCTGCGACCAGTTGATCGATCGCACGATGCACAGGCATCGCACATTCTTCGAGAACGCCGCGGTGCATGTCGAGTTCGCCGACCCAGTCTGTCCGGTCATGCGGAAGTGGCTCTTGAACGCAGCGGGCGGGCGGTGTCACGACCGGGGCACATACATCTGCATCGAAGGGCCAAGCTTCTCAACGCGATCGGAGTCGCACATGCACCGCCAGTGGGGGGCGGATGTCGTTGGCATGACCGCCCTGCCGGAAGCGCGCCTTGCCCGTGAAGCGGAGATGGCCTATGCCCTTGTCGCGCTGCCGACGGACTACGACTGCTGGAGAGTAGCAGGCGCAGACCATAGAGCCATCGCAGATGCTGCCGGCGGGTTGGATTCACCGCCCGTGCCGGCAGAGTCATCGCTGATCGAACAGATCATTGCCAACCTGAAGCAGGCGACAGCGGCTTCAATCACCATGATCCAGGCCGCCCTGTCCGATGCGCAGGTGCTGCGACAAACACCGAGCCCGGCGCACAGCGCCCTTGATCTTGGCATATGGACCGAGAAAGCGAAGATTGACCCGGCTGAGATCGACCGACTCGCTGTGCTCTGGGAACGCCACTTCCGTTCCGCCACCCATTCCGGAGACGAATGACGCGCCTGCTGCGGCATCAGGGACGTGTTCCTGATACTCCGGCCTGCATGCGTAGATGCATCATGTTGCCGCTGGCTGCCACGCGAGGTGAGCCCCCTCGCGACGCCACGATTGCAGTTACAACTCATTTGTCCGATCCCCGGCCGCGTCTATGAGCGATCGAGGCACGACCCATCACGAATTTTCGTGATGCGCATGTAAGCCGCTCGTCGCGCGATCGACTCATTCACTGACGAGTCGAACGCGTGAGGATTGGATGTGCCGAGCATCCGCTCAGCAGTGATGACTCCGCTTGAATGTGAGCATCAAGATGAACAGAACACGAGCAGCCGTCTACGCTTCGATCATTGGTTTCGTCGTAGGTACTGGGTTCGGGGTTGCGCTGTCCAGGATGCCGCTTCAGATTCCCTCAGCGTCGTCGTTTGATGACCCCGGCCCGCCGCTGGCGATGGCCGCCGGCGGAGATTTCCTTGACCAGTTCGATCTGACCGACCTGACCATTCCGGAGGATGAACTGGGGCGGGGCGGCCCGCCAAAAGATGGCATTCCCGCCCTGACGGATCCCGAGACGGTCGGCGCACCGGATGTTGACTTTCTCGAGGCCGATGACCGTATCGTCGCGGTGACACTGAACGGTGAGTCACGCGCCTATCCGATCCGCATGCTGAACTGGCACGAGATCGTCAACGACAGCCTCGGAGGCAAGGCGATTGCGGTCGTTTACTGCCCCTTGTGTGATTCGGTCACCGTCGTGGACCGGGAGATCGAAGGCGAGACGCTTGAATTCGGTGTCAGCGGCATGCTCTATCAATCCAACGTGCTCATGTACGACCGGGAGCACGATGCGCTCTGGTCGCAGATCCTGCTTGAAGCGATCAGCGGGCCCTATGCTGGCCGGTCGCTGACTCATTACTCCGGCTGGTCGATTACAAGATTCGATCAGTGGAAGGATGAACACCCCAACGGCACCGTGGCCACATTCGAGACCGGCCATCAACGAAACTACGGTCGCAGCCCATACGACGAATACATGACCAGTGACCGGCTGCTCTTCTCCGTCAAGCGCGAGGACGATCGGCTTGACAAGAAGGACCGTGTCATTGCTGTTCGTTATGGCGAGGTCATTCGTGCCTATCCGCTTGCATCGGTCCATGATGCGCGGAACCGCCGCCTCGTCGACACGATCGACGGCAACGAGATCATTATCGAAGCCGACCCGGATACCGGCCATGCCGCGGTCGTCGCCGCTCCGGACGATGCGAAGATTATTCACACCTTCTGGTTCTCCTGGGCGGCCACGCACCCGGAGACAGAGATTTACGGCAAGGAGTGATTCGTGCAATGAAAACGAACGGCCAGTACAGCATTGATCGCGAAGAAGCTGTCAACTTACGGTACGGGCAGGCGGCCACAACGGTTGAAGCGTCGCTCTGCTGCCCGGTGACCGAGTACGACTCGTCAGTTCTTGGCATCATCCCAAAGGAAATCCTTGAGATCGACTACGGGTGCGGCGACCCGTCCAGGCACGTCAGGCCCGGCGATACCGTGCTCGATCTGGGCTCCGGATCAGGCAAAATCTGCTACATCATTGCGCAGAAGGTCGGAGCGGATGGCAGTGTCATCGGCGTGGACTTCAACGACCGCATGCTCGCGCTCTCGCGCAAGTACCAGGACGAGATGGCTGACAAACTTGGCTACAAGAACGTTCACTTTCGCAAGGGACACATTCAGGATCTCGCGATCGATCTTGAACGGCTGGATAAGTGGCTGAAATCTAATCCGGTCACCAGCGCCAATGATCTGTCACGCCTCGAAGCCGAGTGCGAACGCCTGCGCCATGACGAGCCGATGATCCCTGATGGCACAATCGATGTAGCTGTGTCGAACTGCGTTCTCAATCTCGTTGGGACCGATCAGAAAGCTGAGCTGTTCCGCGAATTGCATCGCGTGCTCAAGACCGGCGGCCGGGCCGTCATCAGCGACATCGTCTGCGACGAACCGCCCACGGAAGCGATCCTCAATGACCCGGACCTCTGGAGCGGGTGCATCGCCGGCGCCTTCCAAGAGCACGAGTTCCTCGAGCGCTTCGAGCGCGCCGGGTTCTACGGCGTGGAAATCCTCTCCCGGGCGGACGAACCCTGGCGAACCATCGACGG
>SLJD01000080.1 GCA_007135295.1 Phycisphaerales bacterium | reverse complement strand
TGGCCGACCTCACCCGGCTCGAACAGGTAATGCGCCGCTTTGACGGTCCGCATCAGAAAACCGTCGCCAAGACACAGGCCAACAGCCGGAACGCCCTGCTGCTGAATCTGCCCCATCAGACGCTTGTTGACTTTGCCGGCAAGTACGGCAACGATCTCGTCAATATGCTGTCTGGGCGTGATGCGGATGCCTTCACGCTTCTCGGAAACGAGGCCGAGCTTACCGAGATGCCGATCGACCTCCGTGCCGCCACCGTGCACAACGACCACGCCAGATGGCCAGACGCGATGCAGGGCAGCGATCGCCTGGGCCACCATCGCGGACTCGGAAGGCCCATCCAGCGCCGCCCCGCCAACCTTGACGACAACCGGCCCGGCAGGATTGACGAACGCCCCATTCTGTCGAGTCTTGCCTACGTGTGCATGCTGCACGGCGCACCTCCAGGAAGTCCGAGCGTCGGCTCGTGCCCGAACCGGATGTTGTAACATTGAACGGCCTGGCCGGCCGCCCCCTTCAGCAGATTGTCGATCGCACTGACAACAACGAGATGCCGTCTCGTTTCATCGACAGCCAGTCCGATGTCACAGAAGTTCGTCCCGCGCACGGCCGCCATGCTCGGCCAGGCGCCATTCGACAGCACGCGGATGAACGGCGATTTGTCGTAGCATCGATAGACCTCCCGCACCGCTGACTCATTCCAACCGGACGCCAATTGAATGTGGATTGTTGAGACGATTCCCCGATCAACCGGCACCAGATGGGGTGTGAAGATGACGTTGGCACCACTGTGCTCTTCGATCTCAGGCGTATGCCGGTGCCGCAGCACGCTGTACGGCCCATAGCTGACCTCGCAGTACAGCATGGATTGACGTGGCGACCGGCCAGCTCCGCTGACACCGCTCGCTGAATCAGCAACTATCGATCCGCTGGTGTCGACCGCTGCCGCATCCACCAGCGGCGCCAGCGGCAGGATGACTGAAGTCGGATAGCAGCCCGGCACCGCAATCAATTCTGCTTGCGCAATCTCGTGTGAGTTGCGTTCCGCCAAGCCATACGCCGCCTGCGCAACAAGCTCAGGATGCTTGTGGGATGAACCATAGAACGATGACCACGATTTAAGATCCTTCAAGCGGTACGCGGCCGAAAGATCGAAGACAGTCATCCCACGATCAAGCAGCGACGGGACCTGATCATGGCTGACATCGTGAGGCGTGGCTAGGAAGACAGCGTCCGCTTCGCATGCACTGATTGCGTCTGGATCAGTGGGGTAAATCGGATCATCGATGATACCGCGCCAACGTGGATGCTCATCGCTGAACAACCGCTGTGAATCACCGAGACCGCTCGAACCGAACAGGCCGACGAGGTCGACGCCCGGATGTGCCCACAGCAATGTGGTGAGTTCGGCACCGCTGTAGCCGGCACTTCCAATGATGACTACTCGCTGCACGTGGAACCTGAATCAAGCAATGGGATGGAACGTGACAGAAGCCGCGACCGTTGCCACGGCACCCCCTCCTCCAAATCCATTCTCCGAGGACACTTCTTACCTCACGTCGCAAGCGCCCTCAGCCGTTTCTTGAGAACGCCGGGCCGATGATTCCTCCGCACAATGACCAGCACGGTGTCGTCTCCAGCAAGCGTGCTGAGCACTTCGGGAAGTCTTGCGCGGTCAAGCTCGGCCGCCAGCGCATTGGCATGGCCGGGATCGGTGCCGATTACGACGAAACAGTCCGTGTGATCGATCCACCTCAGTTCCCGCTTGAGCGTGCGAGCGAAGGCCTGCTCATCGGGAGCGGATGTCGCATGACCGTTGTCTGGGATGACGTAGCCATCAGGCCCCTTGTACGCCCCAATTTCGTGCAGGTCACGCGAGAGCGTGGCCTGAGTCACCTCCACCCCCGTTGTACGCAGGCGATCCAGCAGTGCGGCCTGACTCGGGACGGGCTGATGGCGGATAAGCTCCGCTAGATGACGCTGCCGTTGGCCTTTCGTGAGCATGTGCATAAAGATACACGAGCCGTGACCGCCGTGTCAACCGCTTGGCCCTGTATTTTTGCGAGATTTTTGGCGACCTGCATGCCAGCGGGCCAGACGCTGTTGCATCCCGCCCACTGTCACTGCCACCCCGCACTGGGCCGCCAAAGGCAAAGGGCCTTCGCCCACTCCACCAATCCCCTTTAATGCCAGTCATTTACACACCTAAAGTGCCAGGCGGGTTTGTTCAATAGCCCTTGCCTTGACCCCCAACCCATTTCCGCACCAAGGCAAAACAGGTGAAGGAGCGTGCATATTTGTATTTTATGCATCCCGCAGGCCGGGCGTTGCCTGTTGTGGCGTAGAACAGCTTGTGCATATAGATTATCCAAGCCGCTGGTGGTCAGGTAGTTGCAGGCCGCTGAAGCCGTACGTGCTCAAGGCGGGCATGCGTCAATTGCTGACGGCTGCGAAAGAATCCATCCCACGGATCCGCCTGGTCCACAAGTCGATGACGGGCGTTGGTGACAGTAAACGCATCAGCTGATTCAATCTCTGAAAGTTCCTCCCATCGAAGCGGCATCGCCACCGGGGCGCCCGGCCGGGCTCGTGTCGAGTACGGCGCTATCGCCGTTGCGCCGCGCGAATTTCGGAAGAAGTCGATGAATACCCTGCCTTGCCGACGGGCCTTCCTCATCGTGGCGACGTACCGGTCAGGCTGAGCCGCCACCAGTCCGCCGGAAATGTCACGGCTGAATGCCTTGGCGTCATCCCACTCCGCTCGTCGTGCCAGGGGCACGACCACGTGCACCCCCTTGCCGCCGGTTGCCATGACATAGGAATTCAGATCGACTTCCTTCAAACTGACTCTCACATCCTCCGCAGCGTTGATGATCTGGCCGAAGGACACTCCTATCCCCAGATCGAGGTCGAAAACGAGTCGATCCGGATGACTGAGATCCGGTCCGGAGGCCCCCCAGGGATGGATCTCCAGCACGCCGAATTGAATGAGCGAGATCAACCCTGGAAGCGAGTCGACACCGATGTAGTCGGCCTTGCCTGAATCCTCGGAGACCGCGACCGGGGTCACCTCTGCACCGAAAGACTCTCGCATGTGCTTCTGAAAGAAGCAATGTTTTCCTCGTCCCTTCGGACAGCGAACGGTGCTGAGCGGCCGGCGTCGAATGTACGGAAGCATCCGGTCGGCAACACGCTCGTAGTACTGCGCGAGTTCGCGCTTGGTCAACCCCTGCTCTGGATAAAGTACGCGGTCGGCATTCGAGATTCTGACGCCCGCAATCCGCACATCCTCTTCCTGACCGTCGCTGGTATGTCCTAGCCGTCGCCTGCTGCGCTTCGATGACCCTTGTTCGGACTGAGTAGTCGTGCGAGCCGATAATGCATCGGCTTGTTCTGATCCAATCATGACCGCACCGGCTTCCTTATCCTCCCGGACGCCGAGAAACGAAGAATGTCGCAGCCGCTGTTCCTCGGTCCACTCCGTGAACCGCACCTCGACGACCATCTTGGGGCAGACCCATTGCACGCCTCGGCACTCATGAGGAGCCGGCGGAACGTCTGCCGGGCAGCCACTCTGCCAGAGCGGCTTCAAGCGGCTGGCGATGCTGGCCAGCCCGGATGCGTCGAAACCAGTCCCAACTCGACCTGTATACCGCAGTTTGCCTCCCCCGTCGTGCGCACCAAGCAAAAACGCACCGAAGTGTTTGCGTGTCCCCTCGGGTTCCGTAAGGCCAATGACCACGAATTCCTGGCGACGGATGCACTTGATTTTTCGCCAACTCTCGCTGCGACCGGAGGTGTATGTAGCATCCGCGCGTTTCGAGACAATGCCTTCCAGTCCGAGGTGGCATGCTGCCTGATGCACCTCGTCGCCCTGCCCCTGAACATGGTCGGTGAATCGCAGGTAGCCATTCGAATCCGATGCCAGGATGTACTGAAGCAACTGCTTGCGCTCCATCAACGGCATCCGACTGCAATCTTCCCCATTCAGGTGAAGAAGGTCGAAGGCGAAATACACGAGACCATGATCGTCGTTCCTTCTAATGGAACGCTGCAGGCACTTGAATGATGTCCTGCCATCCGAATCCACAGACGCCACTTCGCCGTCAAGCGCGATACTGTCCACGTGGAGGTCGGCAATGGCACGGGCGATGGTCGGAAAACGCGATGTCCAGTCCTGTTCAGATCGAGTCAGCAATCGAACATGTTCCTGGTTGCGAACGGCGATAAGGCGATAGCCGTCGACTTTGATCTCATGCAGCCACTGATCACCGGCAGGAGCGCGCTTGGCCGGCAAAGCGAGCTGAGGCTTGAAATACGTTGCCTCGAAATGCTCCGCAGGTTGCGCTGATTCAAGTGAACAGCAACGTCTACGAGCTTGAACCGATCTGTTGGACTCAGTATCCCTCGGTTTCATGGGCACTCTTGCAACAGACACTGTGAGCGGCATCATCTCCCCTGGAAAAAACGCCGTGTCACCCTGCCTTCTTTTTTCGACCGCTCTTCCTTGCAGCCTTCTTCCGGCTCTTCTTGCTTGTTGTCGCTCCAGTTTGCTCGACGCTTTTCTTCAAAGCTTCCATCATGTTGATTGGCGGGGGAGCGTGCTTTTCAGTGCTGCCTGTTTCTTCGGACTCGGCCGGCTGATGCAGTTCGCCGGATTCGATCTTCTGTTCGATCCATTTCATGAGGGCGTCGCGGTATTCATCGTGGTACTGCTCCGGCTGCCACTCCTGCTCCATTGATTTGACAAGCGTTCGGGCCATTTTTCGTTCCTGACTCGTAACGCCCTCTTCGTCAGCCGTCCCCGGCAGGTCAAGATCGCTTGGCGAACGAAGTTCCTGACTGAATCGAAGCAGGTTGAGTAGAAGCAGGTTTCCACGAGGTACGAGCGCCGCCATGTATTGCCGGGTTCGAATCACCACCCGAGCAATGCCAGCCCGCCCTGTCTCCTGCAGCGCCTCTCGCAGCAAAGTGTATCCCTTGCGCCCCTTCTTCCCAGGTTCAAGGAAGTACGGCTTGTCGAAGTACATGTGGTCAATCTCTTGCAGATCGACAAAAGCGTCGATCTCAATGGTCTGAGTGGCTTCCGGCGCCGCTTGCTTGAGTTCATCCTTGTTCAGAACGACATAGCTACCGTCGTATTCGTACCCCTTGACGATCTGATCCCACGGGACTTCATCTCCGGTCTCCGCATTCACACGCTCGTACCGAACACGGGTATAATCACGACTGTCGATCATGTGGAGCTGAATGTCGGATCGCTGTTCAGCCGAGTAGAGCGTCACCGGAACATTAACAAGCCCGAACGAAATGTCGCCTTTCCAGACTGCACGCATCGGGATTGTCCTGAGGCACACGATCCGGGCAACAGCCCAAGCCGGTACGAACCGGCCGGTCATCCGGATGTACTGCTCCATATGGAGTGGCGGACAGATGGAGTGGCGGACAGGCCCGGAGCCCCTGATCGACCGATGCTGGATGCTCCCCTTTCCACGTACAGTAGCCGCATGAACACACTTGTCATTCTGAATGCACGGATTCTGACACTGGCCGGACGCAACGAACCAAGGCGGGGAAGTGAACTGGCGGATCTCGGGGTGATTGAACGCGGCTGGATTCGCATCCGAGACGGGTATATCAAGACCGTCCGGTCCGGCCAGCCATCAGACACGGACACACAGGGCGATACGGTCATCGATGCGCGTGGCCGACTGGTCATGCCAGCTTTCATCGACTGTCATACACACGCCTGCTGGGCCGGCGAGCGATACGGGGAGTTTGAAGCCCGGCTCGCCGGCGCCGATTACCTAAAGATCCTTGAGCAGGGCGGCGGAATCATGGCGACCGTTCGTGCCGTTCGGCAGGCGAGCCGCTCGGAGTTAACCGATGCCCTGCTGACCCGACTTGATCGGATGAACTCGCTTGGCACAACCGTGGCTGAGGTCAAGTCCGGGTATGGCCTGACGACTGATGACGAACTCAAGATGCTCGACGCCATTCGGGCCGCCGATTCCTGCACGGACATGATGATTCAGCCGACTTTTCTTGGCGCTCATGCCGTCGACCGCGACAATCCAGACTTCATCGAAAAGACCATCAACGAAACGCTTCCGGCTGCTGCGGAGTCGTATCCAGGGATTGCCTGCGATGCGTATTGCGAACAGGGCGCATGGTCGCTGGATCAGACGAGGCGACTGTTTGAGGCGGCGCAGGGCCATGGCCTGCCACTTCGCGTCCATGCAGATCAGTTTCATTCGCTCGGCGCAACACGAATGGCCATCGAAATGGGCGCAAGGAGCGTGGACCATTTGGAAGCCACAACGCCGGTCGAGCTGGAGATGCTTGCCCGCAGCGACACGTTCGGCGTGGCGTTGCCGGTCAGCGGTTTTCAGATCGATGACCGATACGCCCCGGCTCGCGCCCTAGTCGATGCTGGGGGGTTGCTCGCGATTGCCACAAACTACAACCCGGGATCCGCACCGTCACCGTCTATGCCGTTCACGATTGCCCTTGCGGCCCGGAAACTCCGGTTGACAGCGGCCGAAGCAATTACGGCTTGCACCTGGAACGCCGCATGCGTTCTGGGCTTCCAGCATGTGGTCGGTTCGCTCGAGCCGGGCAAGCGGGCGGATCTGCAACTGCTCGACTGTACTGATGCGCGAGAACTTGCCTACGAAATCGCCCTGCCGGGGCCGCTGCTGACCTTCACCAACGGGCTTGTGACGCAGCAACGGGGAGATTATCGGGCCGGTTTGACCATCGCTCCGGAGTTCGTACCATCCGATCATGGTTCTAACCGCGCAACGTGAAATCGACGACGCCCGCCTCGCAGCTGGGTGCGTTGTGAAGGTGCATCGGCGACTGGTTGACTTTCTTCGGCCGGGCTTGACGCTGGCCGAGGTTGACCGGTTCGTTGCGGAGCAGCTTGATGATCTTGACTGCACGAGCTGCTTTCTCCGCTACAGGGTCCGGGGCCATCCCCCGTTTCCGAGTCATTCATGCTTGTCGGTGAACGACTGCATCGTCCATGGCACACATGACATGACCCAGGATCCACTCGATCCAGGCGATTTGTTTTCAATTGACATCGGTGTCAATCATAAAGGATGGATCGGCGATGCGGCTTGGACGTACGGCATCGAGGCCGTCAGCGAGGAAGCCGGCAGCCTTATGGCATGTGGCCGCGAATCTCTGCGACGGGGAATTGACGCCATGCAGCCGGAACGACCACTGATTGACTGGGCGAAGGCGGTTGAGTCCTATGTTGAAAATGAGTGTCGATATCACCTTGCTCGCGGCTTGGGGGGGCATGGGTATGGCAAGAAGTTGCACGAAGCGCCGTACATATCAAACACGGTGCCTGGGTATAATGGAGAGTGGCCGGAAGCGTGGAAGCCCTTCCGCCCCGGCCTGCTCGTCGCGGTGGAACCGATGATTTCCACAGGCACGCCGGAAATCAGGAATGAGCCGAACGCCTGGCCAATTTTCACGGCAGACGGCTCCCTGAGCGTTCACTATGAGGCCGACGTGCTCATCACGCCGGACGGTCCTGAGAACCTGACCGGCGAACTGTTCGACCTGCCCGAAATCGTGGGCTGATTATCCCGTCTAAACAAGAAAGGGTTTTTTTCAAGTTATGGCATCCCCCATCACCGCCACCTCGTCCATGCAATCGGACTCGCAACCGGCCATCCGTATGAACACCATCGAGTCAGACACCCCGATCAAGGTGCTGCTGCTTGAGAATGTGCATTCAACCGGCGAAGCCCTGCTGAAGGATTGCGGCTTCGAGATTGAACGAATGGCCGGTGCGCCGGCGGAATCGGACCTGATCGAACAGCTTCACGACGTACATCTGCTCGGCATCCGGTCAAAGACGCAGATCACTGAAGACGTTCTGCGACACGCTCCAAACCTGCTGGGCATCGGCTGCTTCTGCATCGGCACGAATCAGGTCAATCTTGATGCAGCGTGTCACCGGGGCGTCGCGGTGTTCAATGCGCCGTTTTCCAGTACCCGGAGCGTGGCGGAGTTGACGTTGGCTGAGATCATTGCGCTGCATCGCCGGATGCCGGAGAAGAGCGCTCGCCTGCACGAAGGCCGCTGGGATAAATCAGCAAGCAATTCACACGAGGTTCGTGGGCGGACCCTGGGCATCGTCGGATACGGACACATCGGCTCTCAGTTGTCGATTCTTGCTGAAGCACTCGGCATGCAGGTTCTCTTCTACGACATTGCCACGAAGCTCCCTTTGGGCAATGCCTGCTCGGCCGAGACACTCGAAGAGCTTCTGCGTGAGAGCGATTGCGTTTCCGTCCACGTGCCGGCCACGGAACTGACCGCCAACATGATCAGCCGCCGCGAGCTTGAACTCATGAAGCCTGGGGCGCACCTGATCAACAACAGCCGGGGAAGCGTCGTCGATCTTGACGCCCTGCACGATGCGCTGAGCTCAGGCCACCTCGGCGGTGCGGCCGTTGACGTCTATCCTGTTGAGCCGTACAGCAATGATGAAACGTTTGAGTGTCCGCTAGCTGGCTTGCCGAATGTCATTCTCACACCACATGTCGGCGGCAGTACAGAAGAGGCGCAGGAGTCAATCGCTTCTGAAGTGGCGTCGAAACTCGCACGGTTCGTCACCAACGGATCGACGTCGACATCCGTCAATGTTCCGGAAGTTGACTTGCCGAAACTTCACCCTGACCAGCACCGCATCCTGCACTTCCACCGGAACGTACCCGGTGTCTTGAGCAAAATGCACAAGATGCTTGCCGACCTTGATGTCAACATTTCCGGTGAGTTTCTGCAGTCCAACGCTGACGTGAGTTACGTGATCCTCGACATTGACCCGAAGCACAAGGACGATGTCCGGGAAGGCCTTCAGCGGATTGAAGAGACGATCCGCGTTCGAACGCTGGATTGAACTGCTTGATCCGGCGACACCGTTCCGCCTCGGAGCAGTCATGAGTCAGACATGGATCGAAAGGACATGTTTCGGGCTTGCAGCGGTGATTTTTCTCCTTGCGTTCAGTGTGCTGCTGAACAACCAGGACAGCGTCATCGGTATTGGGCTGCTTATCGCAGCGGCACTCTGTGCCAGGGTTCTTGTCATCGATGTGCCGGATCACTTCGACCGACTCAACCAGCAGCAGGCGCAAGGGAACGATCACCACGCAGGGGCAGATCGTGGCGATGGATCATTATCGTCGAATGAAAACTCAACGGCGCCTGTTGAACGATCGCCGGATGAGCGCTGACTGAACGTCCTGCGGGGTTATTGAGGATTCGAGGTGTTCCCGGATCGGATGGAAGACGATTTGGCGGCAATCCACGTCCGCGCAAGCAGCCATGAACGAGTCGCACGGTTCAGTTCCGGCCGGTGCAGAGCAGTCTCATAGTTCCACAGTTCGATCTTGTGCAGCAATCGCTGTCCATGGTCAAGAATGAGCCGGATGAGTGGCCGAGCCGGTTTGGAAACCATTTCGACGAGTTGGAACCCGCGTTCGTAGTATTCCCACGTTCGCTCAACACATTGTTTGACAACAGCCCG
>SLJD01000268.1 GCA_007135295.1 Phycisphaerales bacterium | reverse complement strand
GGCGATGGTGCTGCCCGGCCTGTCCGGCGCGTACCTGTTGCTCGTGCTCGGTCAGTACGAGACCATCCTCGGTGCGGTCGACGAGGCGCGGAACGCGGTCGCCGATCGCCGCTGGGCCGATCTCGCGTCGCTGATGCACGTTTTCGTTCCGCTTGGCCTGGGGATCGCGGCGGGGATTGTCGGCGTGAGCAACGTGATGAAACTGCTGCTCCGTCAATTTGAAAAAGCGACGCTCGGCGTGCTGGCCGGCCTGCTGCTCGGAGCCGTCGTCGGATTGTGGCCGTTTCGGCGCGGCGTGGAGCCGGAAGTCGGCGACTCGGTCGGCGGTCGCGTGATCGAATCGGCTGAGCAACTGGCCGAGGTCGATCCGAGCGACTGGCCGACCGAACTGTTCACTCCCACGCCGGGCCAGGTCGTCGCGTCGATCGGTTTGATCGCGGTCGGCCTCGCCGTGACGTGGGGGATCTCATGGCTCGGCCGCCCACCGTCGAAGACATCACGGGCCCGACCGGTTTCGGATGAAAGTGAATAACCGCGGCGGACGCTCAAGACGAGTTTCGCGATGCATTGATCCGGCGGGGGGCAACTGGCCGATACCGATGAGGACGCTGCTGATGCGCTCTGACGGAGCGCAGGCGTCCTGCTTACGGTCGCGTGCGACGGATTGCATGCCGACTCGCCTCCTTCATGCCGCCAACGCGGAGACATGCCATGGACGGACAGACCGCTGTGCTGATCGGAACGCGCCAGTGCTGCCGGCGACTGGAGCAGCAACTGAACCTCATGGCCCGCCGGCCGGCGACCGTCGGCTGGGTGGTGCTTGACCGCGACGACCCCGACCCGCCGGGTGACGGCGATGAGCCGATTCTCGGCGATCTGGTGGCGCTGGAGTCCGTCATTGCGCGCACACAGCCGTCGATCGCGATCGTGAACTTTCCGGCGGTCATGGCGGAACTCATCACGTCGATCCGCACGCGACTGCGGCGGCTGGGCGTGCCGGACCGCTTCATGCCGACGCTTGAGGACCAGGTGGCCGGCGTCGGGCCGCGCACGCACCTGGAGATCGACCACGCGGCGCTGCTCAACCGTTCGGCACGGCATTTCGAAGAGACGGCGGTTCGCGAACTGGTCGCGGGTCGGCGTGTGCTCATCACGGGAGCGGGCGGGTCGATCGGCAGCGAACTGGCCCGGCAGGTCAGCCGATTCAGCCCCGATGAACTGCTGCTCGTCGAGCGGTCGGAGAACGCGCTGTTCGAGGTGGACCGCCAGATTGCTCAATTCGACCCTGATCTGCCGCGGCGGGCGATCCTGCATGACATCGTTGATGCGGAAGCGACGGCTGAGATTCTTCAGCTTGAGCGGCCGGACATCGTCTTTCACGCAGCCGCCCACAAGCATGTACCGATGATGGAAGACCATCCCGGCGCGGCGCTGGACAACAACCTGTTCGGCACGAAGTCCATCGCCGACGCGGCGGCGGAAGCCGGGTGCGATCGGTTCGTGATGATCAGCACCGACAAGGCCGTCAACCCCGTGTCCATCATGGGCGCGACCAAGCGGCTCGCAGAACTGTATGTCCAGCACATGAACCGCACGACGGAGACCGGCTTCTCGATGGTGCGGTTCGGCAACGTGCTCGGTTCGTCGGGCAGTGTGCTTGATGTCTGGAGCCGGCAACTGGCGGACGGCGGGCCGGTGACGGTGACCGATCCAGAGATGACGCGGTATTTCATGACGATGCCCGAAGCGGCGTCGCTGGTGATTCAGGCGGGGGCGATCTACGACCCGCATTGCCCGGCGGGCGAAGTGTTCCTGCTCGACATGGGCGAGCCGGTCCGGATTGTCGACCTGGCCCGGCGGTTCATCGAGCAACACGGCCTGCAGCCGATTCTGCCCGGCGAGCGCACGTCGGTCGATGACCCGGGGTGCGTGAACGTGCTGTACACCGGCGCCCGGCCGGGCGAGAAGCTGTTTGAAGAACTTGCGTTTGACAGCGAAGCGATGCAGCCGACGCGGCATCCGGACATCATGATCTGGCAGCTTGAGTCACCCGAACCGGATCAGATCGAAGCCATGCTCGACCGTCTGGAACCGCTTCGGACCAGTCGGCAGGTCGAGCTTGTCGCCGGGGCGATCCGCGATGTGCTGCCGGAGATGCGATCCGCGGCATGTGCGGCATAATCGCTCCGGTGCCGTGTCATCTGTGGGGCCATGGTCGACCGGGCGACCCGGCCGAATGCCGACCGGACGGCAGCCGTCTGTTCAAGGAATTTTTTCCTGTCATAGTGGTCAGAGGCGACTGTCGCATGATAGCATTTGCCAGCCTCTCTTGATTTGAACAGAATGCTCCCTTTTCGGTTTCGGACACATTCGTGCTTTCACTGGGGTGGGGACCGGCTTCGGCCGGTCGGACCGACAACGAAAGGAAGCAACTATGGACGGTGATTCTCAGGATCGCAGCGTCCAGCAGACTCGCCAATTGCGGGCCATGGCGGCCCGAGTGCTCAAGGAGCTGATCGAAAATCGCAACCGCTGCGAGCATCACCTCGCGGAACTTGGTCGGGCTGATGCGATCAAATCCATCACCGGATGCAGTTCAATGGATGAGGTGGTCAAGCGGACGCGCAAAATGATCGATCAGATGGATGCGGTGCTCGAATCAACGGGCACGCCCGGCGGTGAGCCGTCCTCTTCACGGTCGGTTCTGATCGAGACCGCCACGCGCCGACAACCCCTTCAGCCGGTACACTCCACACCATGAGCCGAACCGCCACCCGATCAACAAGCAGCAAAGCCAAAGGTTCCCGAAAACGCCCCAGCGATGACCCGCGATGGAATGACACGGGGCTGTATGTCGGCGTGGTTCTGATCGGTGCGTTTATTGGCCTGCTCGGGATGTTCAGCGGCCGCGGCAACGCATCGCTGTTCCTGCTGATCTACGGCACCGTGCTCCTCGCCTTCATCAACTACACCGTCTGGTCGGTGTACTTCGGCCGATCGCTTCCGATCTGGCAGAAGGCGTTCGCCCGCCTCGTGCTGCGGTTTGGTGGGTACGGCGTGCCGAAGAAAAAGCCCCTGCCCGCCGCCAAGGGTCAGGACGATGCGCGGATGATTGCCATCGTCGCGACGGTGGTGAGCGTGCTGGCGATCGTCGTTGCGGGGGCGATCCGGTTTGGGGGCGGCGCGGAGTTCTGATCGACCGCTCAACGCGGCCCGCTTCTGAATTCTGAAGACCTGCTCCTGAATTTTGAAAAAAGATCACCCGACCGCGCGATATCCCGCGTCCGGCGTCGTTTTTCCGTATGAGAGGCACGTTCTCATCACGGGAGAGCAGTCATGGCGAAAACGGATGCACGCGGCAGGCACTGGGCAATTCTCGCGGGAGCGGTCGGCATCGTGGCATGGGCGCTGATCGGAGCGGGAGCGGCGGTGGACGATCCGCCGGTGCCGGATGGCGAGTTCGTCACGTCCATTGCCGACGGCCCGCGCGTTGATATGGACTTCCCGGGCGGCAGCGTCGAGGAGTTCTATGATCACCTGCGCGAGCAGGTCGGCTTCAACATCGTCTACCAGTTGGACGCGGCGCAGCAGCGCCATGAATCGGTGCAAATGAAGCGGATACGCCTTCAGGAGGCGGTGATGCTTCCCGTCCTTCTGGCAGACGACGTGCGTGTCCTGGCCCATGACAGTTATGTTCAGGTCTGGACGCGTCCGCAAGAAGCGACGCCGAAGCCCACGCGATTCGACCTGTCGTTCGAAGGCGGTTCGCTTGAAGCGCTGGCGGAGTCCATTCGAGACGTCTCGCCGGGAGCGAACATTGTCGTCATGCCATCGGCCCGCGACTTTGAAGTGCCGGCGTTCCGTCTTCGGGATGTGACGGCCATCGAGGTGTTCCGTGTGCTTGATCTCTACATGCCGACAGAATCGGCCCGGTTGTCGATCCATGTCGTCGAGCCGGAATCCAACGAGGCCGTCGATGGCGACCGCCGACCGCAGCCGCTGATCCGCGTGGAGTTGCAGCAGATTGAGCAGCCCGAGGTGACATTGCAGAACAGCGTGTGGAGCACGGCATCGCTTGAGACGCGGTTCGGCGTGACGACGGAAATGCTGCACAGCGCGGTTGACGCGGCGCTCGAGCTCGCGGACAGCGAGGCCCGGGTGCAGTATCATCCGGAAGCAAAGCTTCTAATCGCACGCGGGACGAGCGACGACATGCTGCTGATCGATACGGTGCTCGGCCGGTTGCAGGCGTCATCAGCGCACCTGCCGGATCGAGACGATGAATGATTCGCACTGATCGGAAGCCGCCGCAGTGCGAGGCGGACAGGGCAGGGGATCACCAGTGGAGCAGGAGGCATCCATGGCGTCACCGTCGGGCGCGGCCGATGATGAATCGGTCCGGGCCATGACCGAAGCGGTGGCGGCCGGCGATCCCGAAGCGCTCGGCCGGCTGTACGACGACCGATTCGCGTTCATTGAGCGCGAGGCGAGGCGGTGGGTCGGTGGCGATGAAGCCGCGGTCCTCGATCTCATCCACGATGTGATGATGCGGCTGATTCGCGCCCGGCCGGTCTTTGACTGTGAAGCGCAGTTGAACGCCTGGCTGGCCCGCACGGCGTACCGCGCGGCAGTGGACGCTGCGCGCCGGGACCGCCGCCGACGACGGCGCGAGGTTGGCGCCAGTGACGCTGCCGCCGAGAGCCGGCTTCGAGTGCCGATGTCGGCCGAGTCGTTGTCATGGCTGCGCGGGGAACTGGTGCGGCTTGACCGATCGGCGGCGCAGTTGCTGGAGTGGCGGTACCGATTCGATCTGACGTTCGCCGAAATCGGCCGGCGGATGAGCCTGTCGCCCGGCGCGGCACACGCGCGGCTGGTTCGCGTGCTTGCGACGCTGCGCCGCCGGGCAGTGGAGACGGGTGATGAATGAGATGCAGAGGTTTCCCGCCGGCCCGGACAACGGGCCGCCGCGAAGCGACGCGTTCCATGAGCGCAAACGCGCGATGCGATCGGAACTGCAGCAGCGGCTTGTTACGTCTGAGCGGCGTCGACGCCGAAGGCGGCGGTGCGTTGCCGGCGGAAGTGCAGCGGTCGTGGCAGCGATTACCCTGTTGCCGGCGATCTGGTCCGACTCGCCGACCGGGGGGCCAGCCGGCGTGCCAACTGGCGAATCAATCGGAGAACAAGCCGGAGTCGCAGTCGGGAGCTCGAGCGGTGATTCAATCGGTGATTTAACTGGTGACTCAACTGGTGATTCGACCGGTGGTGCGGCTGGTGGCTCGATGGCGGCGGATCGTGTGCAGATCGTCGATGAGCCGGCCCGTCGCGTCGTGGTCGTGGGCGAGCATTCGCCACGCGTGGTCCGGTCCGTGGATCAGGATGGTGCGGGCAGCGAACAACGTGCGCGGCGGATTGTTGTCGCCAGCGATGAAGCGTCATCCGAGGCGGCAGGCCGCATCCGGCTCGTCAGTGTCAGCGAATCGCGGCGGTTGCATGTCATCGCGGACGATGATGAATTGTTGCTTGTGCTGAGCCGGGCCGGGACGCCGGCGGCGTTGATCGGCGCGCCGGATCGCGCGACGCCTGACAACCTGCATCTGCTCGATCGCAGTACGCGACGACCCGGCGCGTCTCCATGAGGGGTGTGCCTGATGTGGCAACAGGAAGGCGCGGCCGGCCGGCGGTACACTCCGCCCGATGTCCGCGGCTCCTGAACGAGAACAACCTGCTCCATCCGGCGGCGGTGGATGGCTGGCAGCCCCATGCCGAGGCGGCCGGTTTCATATTGAGCGGCTGGCGTTGATTGCCGCCGGCGGAGCGATCGGCGCGGGAGCGCGGCACGGCCTGCTCCTGCTCTGGCCGATCGAGCCGGGACGCCTGCCATTGACGATTCTGGTTGAGAACGTCGCCGGGGCGTTTTTGCTCGGCGTGCTGGCGGCGATGGTGCTGGAAGGCGCGCGATCGGTGCCGCGTCTGCATCCGCTGCTCGGCACGGGAGTGCTCGGCTCGTTCACGACGTTTTCGAACCTGAGTGTGGACCTCGTGCATCTGCTTGAAACCGGCCGGCACGCGGTCGCGCTGCTGTACATCATGCTGTCGGTCGGGCTGGGGATGCTCGCGGTGCTGGCCGGCGTGATGCTTGTCCGCGTGCTGCGGAAGTCAACACCATCGCACAGAAGGAGAGACCCGTGATCACCTTTGCGGCGGTGATGGTCGGCGGGGCGATCGGCGCGGTCGGACGGTACGTACTGGACGTCGCGATAACCGGTCGATTGCGCACCGACTGGCCGATCGGCACCATGGCGGTCAATGTGCTCGGATCGCTGGTGCTTGGCCTGCTGGTCGGAGCGGGAGTGTCGGCGTGGCCGGAGCCGGTTCAGCTCGGCCTGGCGACCGGGTTTCTCGGCGCGCTGACGACGTTCTCGACGTGGATGTATGAAACGTTTCGCCTGATGGAAGAGAAAGCGTGGCGGCATGTCGCGTGGAACGTGGCGGGATCGATCGGGCTGGGGTTGGTCGCTGCGACCGCGGGGCTGTGGATCGGACGGGCGCTGGCGGGCGGCGTGTGAACCATTCGCTCGGGAGAGCCAGTCCGCGGCCTATAGTTGCCAGCGTCACGAATCAGTTCGGGGTGATGGTCGGGTTCCGTGACCCCGAGGCAACAGGGAAAACGATCAACAGGCAGAAGGAGAGACACGGATGAAGACACGTCTGACCGGTATCGTGGCCGGCATCGCCGCCGTCGCCATCACTGGAAGCGCCGCCTGGTTGGGGATGCAGACGCCCGCAACCGCCACAACGCAGGCAGGCGCTGCGGACACTGATGTGACGCGCTACACCATCGATCCTGTCCATTCATCGATCGTCTTCCGCATCAAGCACCTGGATACGACGTACGTGTACGGCCGCTTCAACGAGATGGAAGGCGAGTTCGTACTCGATGCGGAGAACCTTGATCAGAGCCGGATCGAGATGGAGATTGCCGCGGAGAGCATCGACACGAACAACGAGGATCGTGACAACCATCTGCGAAGCCCGGACTTCTTCAACGCCCGCGAGCATTCGACGCTTCGCTTTGAAAGCGAACGCATCACGCAGAACCGGCAGGGCGTGTACCGCGCTCACGGCGATCTGACCATTCACGGCCGGACGCATTCCATTGACGTCGACATCGAGCACACCGGCGAAAGCGATTCCGAGCAGTTCGGTCAGCGAAAGGGCTGGAAGACCACGTTCACGGTCGATCGCATGGACTACGACGTTGATTACATGCCCGACGGCCTTGGCCACGACGTTGAAGTGACTGTCAGCGTGCAGGGCATCGCTGAGTAACCAGCACAGGCCAGCGCGTTCGTTGAGGGCATGGCAAGGAGTCGATCATGGGCCGCGCTGAAGCGATGGGCCTGCTCCTGGCAGTCGTGTGCGCCGCGGCGGTGATCATCGCCGCGCGGTTGATCCGGGCATCGACCCGGGCATCGATCCGGGCATCGACCCGGGCATCGACCCGGGCGGCGAAATGGGACGTCACCCGCCGCATGGCCCGCCCGGGCGAATCGATCGGGGCGATCGCGGTCGGAGCGGCCGTCGCGGTGGCGTTCGTCGGGATGTTCAGCATGCCGGCGATTCCGCCAAACAGCCGCTGGCAGTGGCTCGTCTGGCTGGCGCTGCTCGGCGGGGTGCTGATTGCCGCCAGCCACGTCTCTCACCGTCGCATCGTGACGGCCGTCGCTGCGGTGGTGTGGATCGTTGCGGTCTGCGGCACGCTGACGCTGCCGTGGCTGCCGGCCGCGTTGTGGTCGGCCGCGGCGGTGGGAGCAGGCGGGGCGGTGCTCGTCTGGTCGATGACCGGACGGCAGCGGTCGGGCGCGATGGCGTGGCTGACCGCGGGGGCGATGGTCTGGCTCGTCGGGATGGCGGGCGTGCTCATCGGAACCGGCCAGGCGCGGTTCACGCAGGTGACCATCGCGATCGCGCTGGCGTGGGTCGCGTCAATGGTTGCGAGCATGTTGTATAGAAAGAGTGGGGCCGGGCATGAGGCCGGGCATGAGGTCGGGCATGGGGCCGGGCATGAAGCCGGGCATGAAGGCGGGCAGATCACGCCGTCGTCGATCGTGCGCGGCGGCGGGCAGGCGGCGGTGCTGATCGGCTCGCTCGTCTGGTTCGCCGGGTGGGGGTACCAGGATTCATCCGCAGAGCAGTGGCTTGAATACACGCTGCTGCTGGCCGGGCTTGTCGCGCTGGGCGCGGGGTTCGCCGTGTCGCCCGGTTCGCTCATCACCGGTTCGCCCATCACCGGTTCGCTCATGAATGCTCCGCGCGTTCGCCGCTTTGCGCCAGTCGCATGCGGGGGAATGTCAGCGGCGCTGGCGATCGCCGCCGCCGGCCACGTGCATCGCGATGCGCTGCTGCCGGGCGAGGACGATCACGACCCGACCGACCCAGTGGAAGATCCGGCGGACCTGTATTCGTGGCAGGCGACCGGGCAGGCGACGACCGGGGCCGATCCGCGTGACGCCGCGGCGATCAGTACGACTTCGCCCAGACCACCTGCTGATCGCTCGGCCGGCCGGTCATGAAGCACGTGCCGGGCGTCTGCTCGCGGTCCATCGGGATGCAGCGGACGGTGACGTTGAGGTCGGCCTTGATCTGCGCTTCGACCTCCGGATCACCGCAGAAGTGCGCCAGCGCAAAGCCCGCTTCCCGGCTCTCCTCGCCGCCCTTGAAGTAGTCGTAGAAATCGTCTTTGCTCGTCAGGACGCTGGTGTTCTGATCGCGAAACGCCCGGGCGCGTTCGAGCAGCGTCTGCTGCATCTGATCGAGGATGGACGTGACCTCGGCGATGAACTGGCCGCGCGGCACGGACTGCTTGTCTTTGGGCCCCTGATCGCGCCGGCCGACGAAGACCGCGTCCTCGGCGATGTCGCGCGGGCCGATCTCCAGCCGCAGCGGCACGCCGCGCTTGATCCACTGCCAGAGCTTCTCCCCGCCGCGCAGATCCCGGTCGTCGATCTCGACGCGCACCGGCTCGCCGTGGTACGTCTGCTGTCGCAGTTCGTCGGCGAGGCGGTGGCAGTGATCGAGCACGGCCTGCGGGTCGTCGGCCCGGACGGTCACCGGCAGGATCACGACATGGGCCGGCGCGAGCTTGGGCGGCAGGATGAGCCCGTCGTCATCGCTGTGGGTCATGATCAGGCCGCCGACGAGCCGCGTGGAAACGCCCCACGACGTCGTCCACGCGTGGACGCGCTCGCCCTGGTCATCGAGGAACTCGATGCCCGACGCCTTCGCAAAGTTCTGCCCGAGAAAGTGGCTCGTCCCCGCCTGCAGGGCCTTGCGGTCCTGCATCATCGCTTCGATGGTGTAGGTGTCGACCGCGCCGGGGAACTTTTCACTTTCGGTCTTGCGGCCCTTGTAGACGGGCATCGCCATCCAGTTCTCGGCGAAGTCCGCGTACACGTCGAGCATGCGCAGCGTTTCCTCGCGGGCCTCGGCTTCGGTGGCGTGGGCGGTGTGGCCTTCCTGCCAGAGAAACTCCGCCGTCCGCAGGAACAGCCGCGTGCGCATTTCCCAGCGGACGACGTTCGCCCACTGGTTGATCAGCAGCGGCAG
>SLJD01000071.1 GCA_007135295.1 Phycisphaerales bacterium | reverse complement strand
GTACGTATCCTTGGCTGCTTTGATGAGCTTCGCTACATCATCAGGATCTGAAACATCGCACACGACGAAATGCGCTTCGCCTCCGCCGTCCCGGATCATGCGCTGCGTCGAGTTGCCGCCGTCCTCGTCCACATCGGAGACAACGACCTTTGCGCCGCGTGAGGCGAGGATCATCGCCGTTGCTCGGCCGATTCCGGACGATGCGCCGGTCACCAGTGCACACTTCCCTGCGTCAGGCATCACAAACTCCTACTCCAGTTCCGGGCAGACGCAATCGATCTTCCGTCAGAACATCGGGCTTGGCCCGGGTCGTCGCCAGGACGAGCCAATCCGGACTCTCGCGTCCACGATGATGGCTCCGTGTTGCTGAACACGGATCGGGTTGAAATCGACCTCTTCAATCTCGGGGCAGGTTTCCAGCATGGCGGACAGGCGCAGGAGTGATTCCCGAACGGCGTTCTCATCGCTGGGTGATGAACCGCGCCATCCACGGATAAGTCGCGTCACCTGAACCTCCTCAAGAAGCTCGTCGGCATCGCGGTCCGTCAAGGGGTGCAGTCGCAATGCCACGTCCCGTGTCAGCTCGACAAGCTCTCCGCCCGAACCGTACGCGATGGTGTGGCCGAACACCTCATCAAACGTTGCGCCGATCAATGCTTCGACCCCGCCCTGAATCATTGACTGCACAAGCACACCAGCCAACTGATCGCCAAGCCGTGCGGCGAGGTCCTCATACGCGCTGCGCAGCTCCTGTTCGGATTCGAGGTTGAGCTTGACCCCGCCCACTTCAGTCTTATGCAGAATCTCCGGGCCGACGGCCTTGAGCACCACGGGGTACCCGATGGAGGCCGCCGCTTCGACCGCCGAATCCAGCGAATCCACAACCATCGACCGTACGTTGTTCAGTCCGGCTTGCGCAAGCAGCTGATTGACCTCTTCAGCCGACAACCATCCGCCGCCGCGGCTTTGTGCGGTTTCCACGATGGTTCGCATCGCGGCGTGGTCCATGTCCTCGAACGAAACCACCCGGCCCGTCGGCTGATCTCTCCACCGGGCATACCGCAAGGACCGGCCAAGTGCGGAGGCCGCCGCTTCGGGAAACCGGTAACTCGGCACACCGGCGAGCGCCGGCGGCATCCCCTGCGAACTGAGAAAAGTCGCAAGCACCGGCTTGGCGCATCCTTCGGGAATGGACCGGCGAATGGCCTCGGCCACACGTTCCGGCGATCCCGGCTGCAACGGAACGAACAGAACAAGCACGCTGTCGACATTCGGGTCATCAAGCAGCGCCTCCATGGCCCTGGCGTAATCTGAAGCATCAGCTCCGGCGATCATGTCCACGGGATTGGAAACGCTTGCCGCATCCGGAAGGAACGATCGCAACGTCTTCGTCGTCCGGTCATCGAGCGCCGGCAGCTCGAGGCCGTGGGCATCGCACGCATCCGCCGCCATGATCGCCGGTCCCCCGGCATTGGTCACGACGGCAACCCGTGGCCCGGACGGCAGGGGCTGATGCGCCAGCAGAGACGCTGTGTCGAACAGCTCCTCAAGCGTGTTCGTCCGGATCACCCCGCACTGCCGAAAGAGCGCATTCGCGGCCTCATCACTGCCGACGAACGATCCGGTGTGTGAGCTGGCTGCTCTCGCACCGGCACTCGACCGGCCTGCCTTGACGCAGACAATCGGCTTTGCCCGCGCGACATTCCGTGCGATACGGCTGAATTTTCTTGGATTTCCGAAGCTTTCGAGATACAGCAGTACGACGTTGGTTCGATCATCCTGGGACCAGTACTGCAGCAGGTCATTGCCGGAGATGTCGGCTTTATTGCCGACCGAGACGAAGTTCGACAGCCCGAGGTTCAGTTCACGCGAATAGTCAAGAATGGTCTGCCCGAGCGCTCCGCTCTGGGTCATCAGGCCGACCGTCCCCTCCAATGGCTGTGTCGGCGAGAACGACGTGTTCAGCCGGATGTCGCGGTCGGTGTTAATCAAACCGAAACAGTTCGGGCCGATCAGGCGGATGCCGGCGTTACGCAGTCGCTCGACGAGTTGCTTCTCACGCTGCCGGCCCTCCTGACCGACTTCCGAGAATCCGGCGGTAAGCAGCAAAATGCCGCGCACGCCGCGTTCGATGCAGTCATCAACGACAGCTTCGACAAACTCCAGCGGGACAGCGATCACCACCAGGTCAACCGGATCGGGAACATCCGTCACCCGCGGATACGCCGGCAGTCCCTCAATCTCATCTGCTTTCGGGTTGATGGGGATGATCCGACCGGTGTATCCCATCGACAGAAGGTTCTGCAGCACGACCGAGCCGATCTTACTGCGATCCCGGCTTGCACCGACGACGGCAACACTCTCCGGTTCGAGAAAGATCCGCACGGATGCGACTGCTGAACGGGCCAGCCGCTCCTGCAGCCGCTTCTCGTACTCTGGCGTGGGTCGCAGATCGAGCTCCACGCGAACCAGCCCCCCATCCAGTCGCTGCACAATCTCAAACCCCGACGCCGCCACCATGTTGAGCATGCGGTGGTTGTGTGCGTAAACCTCCCCTTCAATGATCTGGACGCCGTGATCGCGGGCGACCTCCGCGAGTCGATCAAGCATCGCCGTCCCAAGGCCCTTGCCCTGAACGCGGTCGTCCACCACGACCGCCATGACGGCCGTATCGGGACGATTCTCGTCGCGAACATACCGACTGACGGCGATGATGCGACCATGCAGTTCCGCGACCAGTGCAAAGCTGTTCTGGTAATCAACGTTCACCAGCAGATCCAGCCGGGCCGTGTCCACATCAGGCAGGTGAAAAAAGCGGTTGTACAGACTGTCAGGCGACAACCGCCGCCCGAGGTCACGCAATCGGTCGCCATCGTTCTGCTGAATCGGCTGAATCCGCACGATCGAGCCGTCGCGCAGGACGACGTCATATTGATATCGCCGACGTTTCTCATCGACCGTGACGGCGGTGCTCATCATCACTTCGCCAATCGCTCCGCCACACCGGGCAATGAATCCGCATTGAGGGACATGGAATCGATCCCGATCTCAGCCAGCCACTGAGCAAACCCGGGATCGTTGCTTGGCGCTTCGCCGCAGATGCCGACCCGGCGATCCTTGCCGTGCGCCCGCTGGACGACCATCTCGATCATCGCCTTGACCCCCGGATCCTGTTCATCAAACAGGTGCGCGAGCAACTCCGAATCACGATCCACGCCGAGCACAAGCTGGGTCAGATCATTCGATCCGATCGAGAAGCCGTCAAACAGGTCGCTGAACTCCTCGGCGAGTACAACGTTATTCGGGATCTCGCACATAACCCAGACCTCCAGATCATTTTCACCCCGCACGAGCCCGCTCTCCGCCATGGTGTCGAGCACACGGCGGCCTTCCGCGACGGTCCGACAGAACGGAATCATCACCTTCAGATTTGACAAGCCCATCTCTTCGCGCACTCGGCGGACGGCCGCGCACTCCAGCGCAAACCCGTCCCGATACCGCTCATGATAATAACGCGATGCGCCACGGAACCCGATCATGGGGTTCGACTCACCCGGCTCGAACGCCCGGCCTCCCAGCAGGCCAGCGTACTCGTTTGTCTTGAAGTCGCTGAATCGCATGATGACCGGCCGGGGCGCGAACGCCGCGGCGATCTGCGCAACGCCGTGGGACAGACGGTCGACAAAGAACTCGCGCCCATCGTCATACCCCGTTGTTCGCTGGCGGATCCGCCGGCGATCCCGCGATGAGGTCACCGATTCGGGATGCACAAGCGCCATCGAATGCACCCCGATCCAGTTTGCGATCAGAAACTCGATGCGCATCAGCCCCACCCCCGCCGACGGCAGGAACGAAAGCTGAAAAGCCCGGTCCGGGTTCGCCAGGTTGAGCATCAGCGGCACGCGCGATTCCGGCAGCGTTGACGGGTCGACCTCCTGCCGCTCGAAGTCGAGCCGGCCGCCATACACCCGGCCTTCATCGCCTTCGGCACACGAGATCGTCACCTCCTGCTCATCGTGAAGCAGGTCGGTTGCGTTCCCGCACCCGACGACACACGGAATGCCAAGTTCGCGCGAGACGATCGCGGCGTGACACGTCCGGCCCCCATGGTCGGTGATCACGCCGGCAGATCGCTTGAGCACCGGCTCCCAGTCGGGATCGGTCATCTCCGCAACGATGATCTCACCCGGTTGAAAACGATGCAGGTCGCCGATCGAGTGAATGATCCGCACCGGCCCCGCCCCGACACGGTTTCCGACCGCCTTGCCGCGAACCAGCACATCGCCCTTTGACTGAAGCGTAAAAAGCTCGATCCGCGGCGATGTCTGCTGCGAATAGACCGTCTCCGGCCGGGCCTGGAGAATGAACAACTCCCCGGTGCGACCGTCCTTGGCCCATTCAAGGTCCATGGGGACGGGGTGGCCGGCGCGGTTCGAATAGTGATCCTCGACCGCAATGGACCACCGCGCCAGTTGAAGGGCTTCATCGTCGCTGAGCACCAGCCGCCGACGATCCTGTCGCGGAACGCGAACCTCGCGGACCGGCTTGGTACCGCCTTCGGCCGCGACAAGCTTCAACTGCTTGTCGCTGGCTTCACGCCGGATCAACGAACGGTACCCGGCCCGTGCGGTCGGCTTGTGTATGAGAAATTCATCGGGATTCACCCGCCCCTGGACAACTGTTTCGCCGAGTCCCCATGATCCGTTGATCAGCACGACATCGCGAAAGCCGCTCTCCGTGTCGAGCGTAAAGATCACACCAGCCGCCCCGTCCGGCGCCACATCACTTCGAACCATCTTCTGCACACCGACGGAGAGCCCGACGCCGCGGTGCGGAATGCGGTTCTGTGTGCGGTAGACGATGGCCCGGTCAGTGAAAAGCGAAGCCATGCACCGCCGGATGGAATCAAGCAGTTCCCGCTCTCCGCGGATATTCAGGTACGTCTCCTGCTGACCGGCGAATGAAGCCGTGGGCAGATCCTCAGCCGTCGCGCTCGACCGGACCGCGACGTCGACTGTTACCTCACCGTGCTCCTCGCCCATCGCCCCGTAGGCGTCCCGAACGGCGTGCGTCACCTCATCCGGCAATTCCGCAGCGCAGATCCGCTGACGGATCGATCGCGCGGTACCCGCCAGCGCCCGAGTGTCGGTTACATCGAGCAAGTCGAGTTCGTCGAATATCACCGTGTCGATGCCGGCTTGCTTCAAATGCTCCTCGTAGGCCTCGACCGTCGTCGCGAAACCGCCGGGTACGCGAACCCCGACGTCCTTTAGCTCGCGCAACATCTCCCCAAGTGAAGCGTTCTTGCCGCCGACCCGTGGAAGGTCATCCAGCGTCAGTTCGTCCAGCCGGACAACCAGTGATCGATTCGCATCCCGGGAAGGTGACTGGTCAGGTGCCGGACGTGCAATCGCCATCATTCACCCCTTCGCATTGCAGGTCTCATACCGCCACGCAGCACACGCGGCAGCAAAGTATCACTCTTGTCGAGATCAACCATATGGACCACGGGAATCTGACCCCATTCGACGACGTGTCGCGGCTTTGGGTTGAGGTCGACCCCCTTCCCGGCCACGTACGTACAGACTGACGGACGTACGGCGGGGCCGTCCAGTCAAACGGCCCCCGACCCGCCTACCGCCCCAATGCCCAGGAGATTTCCCATGGCCCAGTCCATGTATGTCAAGGAGCGAGATGTCATGATCACTGCCGGGCACGCTCAGCTGCGCGGCAACCTCACTATCCCCGAACAGGCTCAGGCCATCGTCGCCTTCGTTCACGGCAGCGGCAGCAGCCGGTTCAGCAGCCGCAACCGCGCGGTGGCCGAAGCGCTCAGCCAATCCGGCCTCGCCACCCTGCTCTTCGACCTGCTGACTGAAGGCGAGGAGCGGATTGATCAGCAAACCCGCGAACACCGCTTCGATATCCCCCTTCTCGCGCGGCGTCTCGCCGGCACGATTGACTGGCTCAGGCACCGAGAGCAGACGGCACATCTTCCGATCGGGTTGTTCGGTGCAAGCACCGGGGCAGCCGCGGCACTCATCGCCGCAGCAGAGCAATCCAGCCCAGAACAAGAATCAGCCGCTGTTCGCGCTGTGGTCAGCCGCGGAGGCCGACCTGACCTTGCCGGTGATGCGCTTGGCCGCGTGCAGGTTCCGGTCCTGTTGATAGTTGGTGGACGCGATGAACCGGTCATTGAGCTCAATGAGCAGGCCGCCGCTGCGCTCACTTGCAAGCACCGCATTGTCATCGTTCCCGGCGCCACCCACCTCTTCGAGGAACCCGGGGCCCTCGAGCAGGTTGCCAGCCTCGCCGCCGACTGGTTCGGACTTCATCTGGTCGATCGCCCAACCCCTTCGAGTCCGGAACGCCCATGAAGTTGTGACAACCGGATAAAGAAGAACCGAACATTCCTGATGGCTGTACGGCGGCATACTGCCTCAACCGTCACTGACGTAGCAAGCGCCTGATCGGGGTAGGCTTCCCATGGACCGCATCGTCATCCGCCCATATTGATTCGGCATCTGTGGCTGGCACCCAAACCGTAAACATCGAGCACGCACCGCCACAAGTCGCAACCAGAAATGACGAGAACGTCAGGGAGAAGAGAACAGATGCGGATCGCCATGCTGTCGTGGGAATCACTGCACTCCATTGCCGTTGGCGGCGTCGCCGCTCATGTCAGCGAACTCGCAGAAGCGCTTGCCATCAATGGGCACGAGGTGCACGTGTTCACCCGAGCCACAGACCGGCCTTCTCCCAAGAGCCCTCCACCGGGCTATCAACTGATCGGCGGGGTGCACTACCACCTATGCGAATACGAACAGTGCGACGACTTTCTCGACGATATCAACAACATGTGCCGTCGTTTGGCCCGGGCCTTTTTGGAAACCGAGGATTACATCGGGCAAGCTTTTGACATCGTCCACGCCCATGATTGGCTCACCGCCAACGCCATGATCTGGATCAAGCAGGTCCGCGGCCGTCGATGCGTGCTGACCATTCATTCCACTGAATACGCCCGTTGCGGCAACTGCTTTCCCGACGGCCGCCCTGCCCAAGTCCGGGAGCAGGAACGAGCCGGCACCTACTGGGCCGACCGCGTTATTGCCGTCTCCGGCATCACACGCGATGAAGTCCAGTGGATGTACAACGTACCGACGTGGAAAACCGCCGTGATTCATAACGGCGTGCATCCGCAGCGCTTCCAGCTCAACGAGGACCCCGGGGCCATCAAAGCCCGCTACCAGATTGGGCCGCTCGATCCGACCGTCCTGTTTTGCGGCCGCCTCGCCCACCAGAAAGGCCCCGATCTGTTACTCGAAACGGTCCCGGCCGTCCGCAGTTTTTCCCCGAACGCCCGTTTCGTTTTTGTCGGCGATGGCGACATGCGCCGCTCGATCGAGCATCGCGCCGCTGAACTTAGCGTGACTGACGCTGTCCGCATTCTTGGTTATCGCAATGGCCGTGAATTGCCGCAGCTCTACCACATGGCCGACCTCGTCTGCGTTCCCAGCCGCAACGAGCCGTTCGGCATCGTCGTCCTCGAAGCATGGAGCGCCGCCACCCCCGTCGTCGTCACGCACGTCGGCGGCCCCGCCGAATACGTTGACCACGATGTCAATGGCCTCAAAGTCGCCCCCGATCCCGACGACATCGCACACGGCATCCGCACCGTCTTCGAAAATTTTGATCACGCCCGGCGTATGGGGCGCCGTGGGCTTGAGGATGTCCAGACTCACTTCAACTGGTCCACCATCGCCGAACACACCCTCTCCATCTATGACCCTGACTACGCGGCGCAGTTACGAGAGGCGGTCCTGGAGACGCCGCCCCCGGAATTGACAGGCCCCTTCCAAACACACGGTCCGGGCGAGGCCAAAGACGCGCGCTTCCGCCAACATGACCACCAGATACCGGAAACCCCCATCACCCCCACACGCACTCCTGTCAATGCTGACGCGCCGCTTATCTCCGTGAACGGCTCGGACTACAGCCACAGCACGGCTGACGCTCACCGCATCTCCACCACTGCCCCCAGAACCGCTGCGAGCCCAAAGAATTCCGGAAACGGTGCCAAGGGTAGACACCTTCGTCAACGGTGAAAACCGCGGTGTTCAGCCAGGTGCGGAAATCAAAGTGGGCGGACTCTGCGCATGTCGTGTTTGACTTCGAGCACCGTGCGCAGGTTACACAGTTGCCACCGCCAGCTTTCCGCTTCCTCGGCCATGGCGATCATCATCTCGGTCTGCGCCGGGTCGAACGGCCCTTCCGAGAGGGTGACCTTACTGCCCTCCTCCACCGACGGCTCAACCGCCCAGTGAACCGGCACTTCAAGGTCGGGATGCCGGTTCGGATGCCATGCCCAAGTCATCCGCCCATCGGCGTTGAAGTCCATGACCTTGATTGTCGTTGTCCGCGACATCTTCTCATCCCAGCCCAGCGTGATCGATCCCCCCTTTCGCAGATCGACCTCCGCTGCGACAGGAAACCACCGCGTTAATCCACCCGACGTCGTCAGGCAGGCGAGGACCTCTTCGTGATGACTGGCGATCGTCTCGCTCAGTACCACCCACAGACCGTCATCTTCTCGCTTGATCATCGCCCCCCAGCGTACCGCACGCCGCCCGGCCCGTCAGCAGCTATGCCCCAAGAACCATCTCAGCGCATCGAACCCGACGATGTTCATCCATGAGGTCCTTCAGACGTACGCCTTCCGGCACACGCCCGAAGGCCAAGCCAACCACATGCCGGCCATCACCGAGGTACCGGCAATGCCGCACGCACGCCCCAATCCACGCCCGGCGGTTCTTGCGCGCAACCTGCACCACCGCCCCCGCCCCGACGGTCATTGGTTCACGAACGATGATCCCAATGCCGTCGCGGCTGAGATCGCGTGCCTGACACAGCATCAGACGGGACGGCTCGCTTTTGCGTGTTGTGCTCTCCGCAGCAAATGGGTTGCACTCAAGATGCACAGCCGTGATTTGCCGGAATGCCAATCGTTGGAACCGCCGCCGCTCACTCCTGTCAGCGTCTGAACGATGGACATATGGCATCCTGCTCGCCATACCACTGATTATCGACCGTTAGCGGCTCATCCAATCAGACATCAGACGAGGGGCCGCCGGAATGACGTTGGCAAATCAGCGTGCGCCGTCCCACATGTGGCCAGCCGATTGCAGAGTTAAATGGCTGATTAGCACAGCGTCTGCCAGCCACCAACCCCGTGCAGCGGAGTTCAGGATTTCATTTGCAAGTAGATTTCAGGCAATGCGGCCACCCCAGTTCGTTGCGTGCACGACTCCCCGCCTTTAGTCGGTTCAGGCCGCTCCGCGATGCTCGCGGGTATGCTGGAAGTCCAGCATTCGGCGGGATTTACGAAAAGTCGGGGTGAAAGGATTTGAACCTTCGACCTCTGCCTCCCGAAGACAGCGCTCTACCAAGCTGAGCTACACCCCGTGGTGCGTTCCGTCAGTATCGCAGCCCCGCGGCCAATTGTACACCCCCGAAACTCCGCATTCGCACGACTCCAAGTACGCATCGAGAAGATCACATGCAAGATGCGATGCTGGGATGCGACACCCGTCCGGTCCGGTGCGATCGCCGGTTAAGCCCGATCGGGGGCCCGGGCTGCCCGACGAATGGGCGAGGAGGGATTCGAACCCCCGAAGGCATACGCCAGCAGATTTACAGTCTGCCCCCT
>SLJD01000028.1 GCA_007135295.1 Phycisphaerales bacterium | reverse complement strand
GATGTTGCCCAGTGATCGGACGCTGACGCCCGAAGAGATCGCTCGCGTCGTCATGCAGTGCGCCGACGGCCAGCGACAGCACGAGGCCGGCCAGGTGATTCTCATCGAGAACCGATAATCTCGCGGGTTTGAGTCGTGCGGGGAGCGCGGATTGTCCGGGGGCATCTTCTGCAAAACCTTGTCGCATTCGTTGCTCACGACGAGTCGGTATTCGACAGTGGACAGTGGTCGGCCCGCTTCATGGGTCGGTTGCCCCGATTCGGGACCGTCCGTTCCAGGGTCGGCTTGTACGGCCCGTCGTCACGCCGAAATCTCCGGACGTGCTGTCCGGCAGCCTGTGGGAGGCAGCGATATCTCACTGTCCGAGATCCAATTTGATCAGCCGCGGATCCTCATGCTCGAGCCGGACCGGTCGCTCGCCCGGCGGTCGCTCGATGCGCTCGGCCGATGCCCGTCCCGTGCGCAGCCGCCTTATGTCGACCCCGCGGCCGACCCGGCCGACTCAACAAGCACGCCCGTGCCTGATTCAGCGTTTCCCCCTTCAACACCGTTGTTGTCCGTTGATCCGGCTTCCGGCCCGCAACCTGTGTCTCACTGCGCGGCCGGAAACTGCTGGGTGCTGTCGTCACTGGAAGACCTTCATCGCTTTGATCTCAGCCAGGTCGATCTTGTCATCTGTGAGATGAACCTGCCCGACGGCTACGGGCTGGACGCACTGGCATACTGCCGCGGCATGCGTGCCGAGTTGCCCATGATTCTCATCGGCGACTCGCCGGATGTCTCCCTCGCCGTTGAATGCATCCGGGCCGGCGCCGTTGATTTCGTGCTGAAGACGGCGAACTTTTTTCCGTCACTGGCTCTGGCGATGGAGAAATGCCTCGCCCATCAGCGGATGAAGCGTGAGAATGAGCGGCTGCAGCGCGACCTGAGCCGGTCGCTCGCCGAACTCGCCGACAAGAACCGGCAGCTTCAGCACATGATCCGCCAGCTTGAATCTATGGCCCGGACCGATGAACTCACCGGCCTCTTCAATCGCCGCTGGTTGAACGAGACCCTTGATCGCATCTGGGCCGAAGCGGTTCGCAACAACCGCCCGCTCGCCTTCGCAATGATCGATCTCGATGGCTTCAAGCCGCTCAACGACGAACTCGGCCATCTGCGTGGCGACGCAATGCTCAAACTGACCAGCCGCGTCATTACCGCCAACTGCCGGCAGGTCGACGTCGCCGCCCGGTATGGCGGGGATGAATTCTGCGTGCTCATGCCGCACACCCAGGCGTGCGAAGGGGTCCGCGTTGCCGAGCGAATTCTTCGTGAATTCGAGTACACCCAGCGCGACGTCCCTGAGGATGAGCCGAGGGTCGGCATGTCGATGGGCGTGGCGCAGATCGACCTCAGCCGTCCCGTCAATGCTGAGCAGTTGATCGGCCATGCCGACGAGGCGATGTACGCGGCAAAGGCGGCCGGCATGAACCGGATCATGGTTCGCGCCGCTCAGGATGTGGTACCGGCGGATGAGATCACCGAAGCTTCGCACTGAAACGCGGCGACGGCCCGGCCCGCTTACACATGGTCGCGGGGTATCGTTCGAGACCAGGTCCGCACGAACACACGCTCATCGCCTTCCCACGCGTCCAGGTCCGCCGTCAGGTGAAAGTGCGTTTTCGTCGATCGAAGGATCGTCTTCGTGACCGTTCGGACCGCCCAGCCATCCCGGCTGAAGCCGCGCACCCACCGCGTCTCGCCACGCACCGAATCAAAGTCGTTGTCGTAGTGCGTGTACTTCTCGACGCACCGTTCTTCGATCTGCGTGTCGATGTCGTCGATGCGATACACGCCCTCGGTGTTGATGACCTTCAACGTTGAGACATCCCGCGCAAGGTTGCGGATGACGATCCACTCATGCTCGGGTTGCTCAATTCGCGTCCGTTGGAGGGGCGTTGCGGCCGCAGGGGCTTCGAACGGCCGCAATCCGCGGTCCTCGTCGCGCGGCGGGCGGACCGGCAGCGTCAGCGAGGACTCGCCCGTGTGCACGATCAACTGAACCGGTTCGGGCGGAGGCCACGCGAGCGGCCAGTATGATGTGGACAGCGACAGTCGCAACTGGTGGCCGGCCGGGAAGACCTGCGCAATGTCGTTGAGCTGCAGCCGAATCCGATATCGCCGGCCCGGTTCGAGCGGTGAAGGCGTCTCGTGGCTGTCCCGATGCGTCAGGTTCAACACGCCGTACGTCACGCGCGTCGCCTCGTGATTTTCACCGACGTCCGACAGCCGCGCCGCCAGCATCGCCACCGGCTGATCCGATTCAAGATCGAGTTCGATGACCGGTGGGCCGAGTATCTCCAGTTGTTCCTCGAGCGGCTCGGTCTCCAGCACAAGCGCGCCGCCGTCTTCCTCACGCTGATCGTGCGGCAGGTCCGGCGGGGCGGCGTATGAACACCACTTGCCGGCAAACAGCCCCACGCTCAGCGGCGACTGGATCCGAAGACCCTGCGGCTCGATCGGCTGGCCCGGCTCGGCGAGGAAGTATCGCGCCAGGCGATGTTCCTGCGACGTGACGTTCGGCGACGGCCATGACGGCTCGCCAACCCACCGGCCCGGCCGCTGCTGGTACATCGTCGTCGGGCCGACGCTGTCCTGCATCCACACGCGCAGCATCGGTTCATCCATCGCTCCGCGGTCGATCCCCTTCAGCCAGTGGTCCCACCATCGCAGCGCCTCCTGCAGAAACCCGATCGCCGGCCCCGGCACCCCGATGTGCGGGAACTTGTGCGACCACGGTCCGATGAGCCCCCGCCGCGGCACGTCGAGATTCGCCAGCAGCCGGAACACGGCGTTCGAATACCCGTCCGCCCATCCGCTGATGGCAAAGATCGGGCATTTGATCGCCGAGTAATCCTCACACACCGAGCCGTGTTTCCAGAACCCGTCGCGCCGCTGGTGGTTCAGCCAGTTCTCCAGCCACAGCCCGCTGCCTTCAAGCCGTTCGAACCACATCTCACGCCATCGGTCGCCGACGATCGCCGGATCCGGCGGGCACGTGTTCTGCGAAAACATGTGCGACGCCCACGACAGGTTGTCGCCGAGAAGGCATCCGCCCATGTAGTGCACGTCATCGGCATAACGGTCATCGGTTGAGCAGATCGTGATGACCGCCTGGAGTTCCGGTGGCTGCATTGCTGCGATCTGCAGACCGTTGAATCCGCCCCACGAAATGCCGTACATTCCCACCGAACCCGTGCACCACGGCTGGGCGGCGATCCAGCGCAAGACATCGACGCCGTCGTCAAGTTCCTGCTGCAGGTACTCATCGCGCAGTACGCCGTCCGATTCCCCGCTGCCGCGCAAGTCGACCCGCACTGACGCGTAACCGTGTCCGGCGAAGTACGGATGGGCCATCTCATCGTTGAACCGCGTCAGGTCGCGCTTGCGATAGGGGATGTACTCCAGAATCGCCGGGACCGGGTGCTCAGTCGCGTCGCGCGGCCGCCAGATCCGCGCCGCCAGGTGCGCCCCGTCGGGCATTGGGATCCAGACGTTCTCGTGGTGCTCGATCTCGTGCGGAAATGTGCTCGTGATCTGCAAGGCCCGACCGCTCCTTCTCCCGCCGTTGAGGTCGCAGCGTGTTGAGTCCGCCGGTCATCATGATTCTATGAGTGTGGTAGCCACACCGCTCTTCGCCGATCATGCTTCGAACATTCCTCGAGTGAGAGGTCGAATCCCTGTCATCACCCGGCGATGGCCAGCTTCTCCCGCGGCCGGCTTGCGTCATCCGAACGCATCTCCGGGGCGACGATGGAGAACGGCAGCAACGCCGCGCATCGCCGGAACCGATCGAGCAGATCGCGATGGGTGCGGCCACCAAGATCGACAAACGCCAGCTCGTAGCTGTAGCTGTCCTGGTGATCGACGAGATCACGCAACCGGTCACCTTCGCAGACGCACATGTCCACGTGCGCCTCGGGGAACTGCTCGACGACCGACTGGACGTCTTCCGCTGAGGGCACGTGCGCGACCATCCCGTCGTGGTAATGCCGGATGAAGAAATGCGCTGCGCTGTGGAATTGGCCTTCCCGATGCAGAAGCCGCGGCCGGATGCCGAGTGCAAGATCGACCGCGACCTGGTGACTCGACCGGCCGTCGACCAGTCGGTACAACTCGCAGTGCGCCTGGGCGATGCGCGGGTTCGTCTCGATCAGTCGCAGCCGGTCATGCCGCTCATCCCAGAAGAACTCCATGTTGAATCCCGCGTTGTTGAAGCCGATATGCGTCAGCAGTCGTCTGGCGACGTCGGCCCCGCGCTGCTGAACCGCTTCCGGCAGCCGCGACGGGTACTCGTACCGGATGAACGAGGACCGGTTGCGGTCCCGCACCGAATCCACCACGCCGAACACGTGCGGTTCGCCGTGGTAAACATATCCCTCAACCGTGAACTGCCGGCCGGAGATAATCTTCTCGGCGACGCAGTAATTGCCCCGTACGCGTCGGACCTCATCCGGCAGGTCGGCCTGATCAAGCATGTACCCGAACGGCTCGCCAAAGCGGTTGATATGTTGACGGATCTGCTCGATCGCCCGCTCGAACTGGTGTTGGTTGTGAATGCGGAAGCCCAGAAATGAACCGCACGACTTGACCGGCTTGATCCAGTACGGGTACGTGAGTGAGATGCCCGCCAGCGAACGATCATCGAACGGATCAAACGCCTGAAACGGCGGAATGTATTCGGGCACGGCCCGGCTCTGTTCGAGGCGGCTCCAGTATTTGTGCTCGCATTTCAGCACGCTCTCCAGCGATGCGCCGGGAAGGTTGTACATTCCCTGAAGGATTGGCAGCATCGTGCTGATGGGAAAGTCCATGTAGCCCGTGATGCCGTCGATCGACCCCGGAAACGCCCGCAACTGCTCGATCGCCTGCTCAAGCAGACGCGGAACCGGCAACTCAGCCGTGTTGTGCAACTCCCGTTTGTCGATCAATTGATGAAAGATGCAGTCGTGATCGTTCTCAATGAAACCCAGGCGACGACGGTTCAGGTCGTTCAACCCGATGATGAATATGTTGGCGCTCATAAATGTCATCCCGGGCCCTGCGGCGAACCGATCGCGATGCCGGCGTGCCGGCCGAATGCCTGCCAATCCGGTCCGATCCGTCCGGGACACGTCACGCCGTGTCGCTCCGCCGGACGAATGTGACGCAGGGCCGTTTCCATTCACGACATACGTTTGATGCGCGCTGAACGGATGCCGGGGAGTTTTCCCCGGTTTGCGCTGTTTCGCGCCCCGGTACGCTTGTCATCGCGATGGAATGACAAGTGTCGCGCGGGCGCGTCATTTCTCGCAGTGCCCGGCTCTGGCGTGAGGCCCGGGTCTTAATGCCTCGGGTCTTGATGCCCGGGACCTGATGGTCTGATTGACTGGTGGGATGGTCCGGTGTTGCCGACCTCGGTGCGGGGAGGTAGGCAGAAAAGGCGGCGGTACAGCCGGCCCTGACGGGCCCGGCGCGGGACGATCATCGCCGCCGCGACATCGCCCGTTCCATGTCGCGCTGGGCGTCGCGCTTGGCGATGTCCTGCCGCTTGTCGTGCTTTTGTTTCCCGCGAGCCACCCCGATAAGTATCTTCGCCTTGCCGCGTACGAAATACACCTTCAGCGGCACGAGGGTCACGCCCTTGGCCTGTGTCTTTGTCGCGAGCTTGAGGATCTCCCGCCGGTGGGCAAGCAGACGCCGCGGCTGGGTCGGCTTGTGCTGGCGGTGCTGGCCGGCGGGGGGGTACTCGCCGATGTGAATGCCGTAGACCGTCAGCGAAGGCGGGTTCTCTTCCGCCTTCACATACCCCTCGGCGAGCGAGACCTTCCCCGCCCGGACGGACTTGATTTCCGTGCCGAGCAGCTTGATCCCGCACTCCAGCGTCTCGTCGATGAAATACTGGTGGCGGGCCTTGCGATTCTCAATCGTCGGCTCGTTGGTCGCCTTCTTCGATTTGGCGGATGATTTGGTCCTCGCGGCCATGGGCTGATCAGCGTAGTGAACCCGCCGACCGCCGACAACTCGCCGGACGCGGGATGGCCAACCTTTTGGCCGGTGCCTTGTCCGAAACTCCGGGGGCCGCTCCGTTCGCGCCGGGTTCCCCAACCGGCGGCACCCATGAAAAACGCCCACCCGTGTTCTCGGGGTGGGCGGCTGCAATGCCCAGAAGAGGACTCGAACCTCCACGGGATTTTACTCCCACCAGCACCTCAAGCTGGCGCGTCTGCCAATTCCGCCATCTGGGCAACGGTTCTGCGCACAGTATACCCAACACAACGCGTGCGTCGAGTCCGCATCCACCGGGAGGGCCCGCTATCATCGCCCGATGGCCGAGTCGCTGCTGATCAACGAAATCTTCTACTCCATCCAGGGCGAATCGACCTGGGCCGGCTGCCCGTGCGTCTTCGTCCGGCTCCGCGGCTGCCACCTCCGCTGCCGTTACTGCGATACCGAGTACGCCTTCAAAGAGGGCGGCCGGCGCGACATCGACGACCTGATCGCGGAAGTCGAATCCCACCCCGCCGACCTCGTGCAGATCACCGGCGGCGAACCGCTGCTGCAGACCGGCGTGCATGCACTGATCGCCCGCCTCGCCGACCGGGGCAAGACCGTCCTGATCGAAACGTCCGGCGCCTGCGACATCAGCGTCTGCGACCCCCGCGCGATCCGGATTCTCGACATCAAGACACCCGGCAGTGGCGAATCGGAACGCATGCACTGGCCGAACCTCGATCATCTGGCTGACCGCGACGAGGTGAAGTTCGTCATCACCGATCGGGCCGACTTCGACTGGGCTGCTGACATCATCCGCCGCCACGATCTTGCCACACGCTGCCGGGCGGTGCTGCTCTCCCCCGTCTTCGAGCAGCCGCCGGGCCTGGAGATCGCCGGCTGTTCCGGCCTGTCGATGCGCGAGCTTGCTGAATGGATCCTCGAATCCGGCCTGCCCGTGCGCATGCAGACGCAGTTGCACAAGCACATCTGGGACCCGCAGATGCGAGGTGTGTAAGTCCGGCGGGCACGGGCCTCACGACGCTCTGCTATCATCAGCGCAATGCACGTCCGCCTCGTCAAATCGTTCAGTTTCGACGCCGCGCACCACCTGCCGTGCTTTCCCGAAGGCCACAAGTGCCGGGCGATGCACGGCCACACGTACACGGTGGACGTGGTGCTCGAAGGCGCGCTGGCCGAGGGCGAGCATTACCTCATCGACTTCGCCGATGTGAAAGCCGCGATCGAGCCGGTGCGCAAGCGCATCGACCACCAATGCCTCAACGACGTCCCGGGCCTCGAAGTGCCGACCGTCGAACGCATCGCCGCCTGGCTGTGGGAGGAACTCGCCGCCGCGCTGCCGATGATCGCCGAGATTATCGTCCACGAAAGCCCGACCGCCCGCTGCGAGTACCGCGGCCCGGCGATGGCGCCCGCATCACCCGGCAGCGGACAGCGTGCAGAGGGAAGGGACGGCCGATTATGAACCTCTACGTCGAACACGACGCCGCCCGCCTCGCCGCCTTTACCGGCACGGACCAGCCGGCCTGTGATGCGCTGATCGTCCGCCTCGGCCAGCCCGATGACGTCCTCGCCGCGATGGTGGGGGGCAACCCGCTTGACGGCACGTGGCTGTGGGATCTCGATCTGCCGTCCCAGCGCGTCATGGCGTGGTCGGGGACGCTCGGCGAGGAACTGTTCGAACCGAACCCCCGGACGTGGATGGCCCCCGGCCGTGACGCCCTTGACGCCTTCTGCGACCAGGTCAGCGGCCAGCTCACGACCCACGGCCGCGTGCTCTGCCTGCGCCCGCACAGCCGCCACGTCCTCAGCGACATCCAGACCACGCTGACCTTCGCCCTCGAGCGGCAGGACGAGCCGTTCGAGTTCGCCCTCGACCCCGTTGCGCTGCTCGAACCATCAATGCTCGACACTGTCGACGACCACCTCACCCGCATCATCGACACGCTCGGCGGGCGGTGCGCGATGCTGCTGCTCCGCGACGCCCGGGTCAGCGACGATGGCGAGTCGATCGAGTCCGTCCCCCTCGGCGAGGGCGTACTGCCGCGCGACCTCGTCCGCACGCTGATCGACGCCTGCGTGCCCGACGACACCCCGGTCGTCATCACCCCCGAACGCCTCGACGAGCAGCGCGACTGGCTTACCGGCTGACGCCGGACGCCTGCTTGAGCACGCGGTCGCCGATGTCCCGGCGGTAATGCGACCCCTCGAAGTGAATCTGCTCGCACGCCGCGTTCGCCCGGTCGCGCGCCGTGGCCAGGTCCGCCGCCAGTGCCGTTACGCCGAGCACGCGGCCGCCGTGGGTGACGAGCGTGCCCTCGTGATTGACCGTCGTCCCCGCGTGGAAGAGGTGAATCGGCTCGTCGTCCGTCGACATCGCCGCCGCGTCATCGAGGCCGGTGATCGGCTTGCCCTTTTCGTACGGCCCGGGATAGCCGCCGGAACACATCACCACGCAGCACGCGACACGGTCGTCGAAGTCGATCTCCACGTCGCGCAATCGGCCGATGCACGTTGCCCAGAGAATCTCGATGAGATCGCCCTTCAGGCGCGCCATCAGCGGCTGGCACTCCGGGTCGCCGAAGCGGCAGTTGAACTCCAGCACCTTCGGCCCGCCGGGCGTGAGCATCAGCCCCGCGTACAGCACCCCGCGGTACTCCACGCCGCTCCGCCGCATCGCGTCAATCGTCGGCACGAGAATCAGCCGCTCGACATCGGCGAGCAGGGCGTCGTCGGCCAGCGGCGTCGGGCAGTACGCGCCCATGCCGCCGGTGTTCGGCCCGGTGTCGCCTTCGTTGACCGGCTTGTGATCCTGGCACGGATCGAGCACCCAGATCGTCTTGCCGTCAACGAGCGCGAGAACACTGACCTCCTGGCCGCTGAGCTTTTCCTCGATCAGAATCTTCTCCCCCGCATCGCCGAACTGCTGATCGACGAGCATCGCGTTGACCGCCTGCTTCGCCTCCTCCACCGTCTCGCAGACGCTCACGCCCTTGCCCGCGGCGAGGCCGGTCGCCTTGACCACGCACGGCCCGTCGCGCCATTCGATGTACTGCATGGCGCTCTCGGCGTCGGCGAAGGACTTCGACTCGGCCGTCGGCACCGCCGCCTGGCGCATGATCTGCTTGGCGTACGCCTTGTCGGCCTCGAGCTGCGCCGCGTCTTTGCCGGGGCCGAAGACCATGCGCCGGTCCGTGCGCAGCGCGTCGGCGATGCCGGCGGCAAGCGGCGCTTCGGGGCCGACGACGACGAGGTCGATGTCGTTCTTGTCGCACCACCGCGTCATCTGGAAGACGTTGGACATGTCCATCTTCACCGGACACGGCTGGCCGAGCCGCGCCAGGCCGCCGTTGCCGGGGTCGGTCAGCCACAGCTTGCCCAGCCGCGGCGACTGCTTGAGCTTCCACGCCAGGGCGTGCTCGCGTCCGCCGCCGCCGATGAGCAGCACGTTGCACGTCGCCGGGCATGCCCGCGGTTTCTTCGGTCCCTTCGGTTTCGCCATAACGCGACAGTCTACCCGGCGAGGATCGGCCGTGTTCGTCTCCGCTCCCTCTCAGGGAATTCAGGAGGCATGTCCGCGCGGAAGGCCAATTCTTCAGGGGGCGTGTTCGCGCGGGGGGCGCACTCTTCCGGGGGCGCGGGGCCACTCTTCCGGGGGTCCGGGGGCGTGTTCGCGCAGTGGCCCCTTCTTCTTCCGGGGGTTAGCGTGTCCGGCTGGCTTTGCGGCCCTGTTGTGTTCGGCCGGCCTTTGAGCCGGCGG
>SLJD01000300.1 GCA_007135295.1 Phycisphaerales bacterium | reverse complement strand
CGTTGGGCATCGAAATGCCATGCTTCGTCGCCAACCCGGAGCGAGGCCGGACCTGCGCCTCGTACCCGACCGGCACCGCCATCGCGAAGCCGCACGGCACGAGCTTGATCTGCCCCGGAGCAAGTTCGATCGGCGTCTCGAGGGCGGCGTGCAGGTCCATTCCGGCCGCGTGGTCGCTCTGGTAGTCGGGCAGGTCAGCGAGGTCGGAGAGTCGTCGGATTGACAGCAGCGGTTCATCCATGCGGGGTGGTATCGCGGGTTGTGCGGTTGCCGTCAAGGACCGGCGGAGGAATCGACAGGTTGCTCACAGGGCCGGCGGTCGGTCATGGTTTGCCGGTCGATGAAACGAAGGGCTGGCGGCGGGATCTCGCCGCGATTCCGGGGGGATCTGACGCGATCCCGCCCCTATTGCCAAGTTACACGAAACGCCCGCTTTGCCGTGCCGGGACCCGTCTGATCGGCTATAATAGTGGATGATTCACCCGCACCTCTGGCGAGCGGCTCGATGACCGTGGCATCCAATATAAACCCAGAAACAACAACAGATTATAACTCGGATTCGATCCAGGTCCTCGAAGGGCTGCAGGCGATCCGCAAGCGGCCGGGCATGTACGTCGGCGGCACGGGCCTCAACGCCCTGCACCACCTCGTCTACGAATGTGTGGACAACGCCATCGACGAAGCCATGGCCGGGTACGCCACGCAGGTCACCGTCCGCCTCGGCGTGGACGGCTCCTGCACGGTGATTGACGACGGCCGCGGCATGCCGCTCGACCCGATGCGGCATGAGAACCCGAACATTGACGGCCGCCCCGCCATCGAGGTCATCCTCACCGAGGTCCACGCCGGCGGGAAGTTCGACGACAACGCCTACAAGGTCTCCGGCGGGCTGCACGGCGTCGGCATCAAGTGCGTCAATGCCCTCGCCGAGTGGACCGAGGTCGAGGTCGTCAAGGACGGCCGGGTCAACCTCATCACGTTTGAGCGCGGCGAGGTGGTCAAGCCGCTCCACGTCGTCGCCGAGCGCTCCGACGCCACCGAGAGCAACCCCCGCAAGACCGGCTCGAAGATCAGCTTCCGCCCCGATCCGGAAATCTTCCCCGATACCGAGTTCCGCTACGACACGCTCCAGCATCGGCTGCGGGAACTGGCGTATCTGAACCCCGGCGTGACGATCCGCTTCGTCGATGAACGGGTCGACAAGGACGGCAAGCCGCGCGAAGAGACGTTCCACTTCGAGAACGGCCTGCTCGGCTACGTCGAGCACCTCAACGTCTCCAAGACCGTCGTCAGCCCCGCCGTCCGCATCCAGCAGTACGACGAGGAGACCGGCATCGCGTGCGAAATCGCGATGCAGTACACCGACTCGACGAACGAAATGATGCTGGCGTTCGGCAACAACATCGTCAATCCGGACGGCGGCACGCACGTGGTCGGGTTCAAGACTGCGCTGACCCGCACGATCAACGCGTACGCGAAGCGCAACAACGTCCTCAAGGACATCACGCCGTCCGGCGACGATCTGCGCGAAGGGTTGACCGCGATCATTTCGGTCAAGCTGCCCGACCCGCAGTTCAACAACCAGACGAAGGAAAAACTCCTGAACCCGGAGGCGGAGTCCTACGTCGCCGCCGCGGTCAACGAGCAACTCGCAAGCTGGCTCGAAGAGCACCCGCAGGACGCCAAGCGCATCTGCCAGAAGGCCGTCCTCGCCGCCCAGGCCCGCGAAGCCGCCCGCAAGGCGCGCGAGCTGATCAAGCGCAAAGGCGCGCTCGACTCCGGCGGCATGCCGCAGAAACTCGCCGACTGCGCGACGAACGACGTCGGCCGGTCCGAGCTGTTCATCGTCGAAGGCGACTCCGCCGGCGGGTCCGCCAAGGGCGGACGCGACCATGACACGCAGGCGATCCTGCCGCTGCGCGGGAAGATCCTGAACGTCGAAAAGGCGCGCATCGACAAGATCCTCTCGTTCGAAGAGATCCGCGTGCTCATCCAGGCGCTGCAGTGCGGCATCGGCGAGGACTTCAACATCGCCAAGCTCCGCTACGGCCGGATCATCATCATGACCGACGCCGACGTGGACGGCTCGCACATCCGCACGCTGCTGCTGACGTTCCTCTTCCGCCAGATGCCGGAACTCGTCCGCCAGGGCAAGGTGTATCTCGCCCAGCCGCCGCTGTACATGGTTACGCGCAACCGCAAGAGCCAGTACGTGCTCAACGAAGCGGAAATGAGCCGCGTGCTGACCGACCTGGCGATGAAGACCGCGGTGCTGATTATCCGCGATGACGAAGGCAACGAGACACAGCGCATCGAAGGCGACGATCTCGCCCGCCTCGCGCGTACGCTTGAACGCTTGCGCGAACTCGTGCAGATCTCCGAACGGCGCGGCATGCCGTTCGACCGCCTGCTCGCCTCGCGCGATGACGACCCTGACGAGGCCAACCGTCTGCCGACCCACCGGCTGACGTGGCCCGAAGGAACCGTGCTCGGCTGGTCCGAAGCGCAGATGCGACAGGAGATCGAAGAGCGCGAACTCATCCTCGATGATCTCGAAGCCGGCAACGGCGAAAATCCGCAGGATCCGCGCAAACTCGCGACGCTCCGTGAACTGCACGAGAACCGCGAACTGCAGGTCCTCTTCGAACGCCTCGAAGAGATGGGCATCAGCATTGATGACTACAACCTCGTGCAGGAAGAGGCGATCACCGGCGAACTGCTGCCGACCCGCTTTGCGTGGATCATCGACCCGAGTTCCGAGAAGGCCGAGATCGTTGACGTGCCGAACATCCCGGCGATCCTCACCACGCTGTATGAGGTCGGCCGGCGGGGCATCTCGATCAAGCGGTTCAAGGGCCTTGGCGAAATGAACGCCGAGGAACTCTGGGAGACCACGATGGACCCGGCCCAGCGCACGCTGCTCCGCGTGACGTGGGACGTCGCTTCCGACGCCGACCGGCTGTTCTCCACGCTTATGGGCGAGAACGTCGAGACCCGCCGGACGTACATCGAAGACCACGCGCTCGAGGTCAAGAACCTCGACATCTGACCGGTCGGGATGCGTTCGCGGGTTGGAAGCCGCCGACTCCTTCGAGTCGATAGAATCCTCTTATGCTCGCTGAACGCTTCTGCGGATCCAACGCGGCACGCCCCGGGCGCGCCGCAGCAGCGCGGCACACCGCTCGGCCGGCCGCGATGGCAGCGATCCTGCTGCTCATCGTCGGCTGCGCGCCGATCGATCGGCCGACCATGCGGACCGGTTCCCTGCCGTATCCCGGACTGTTCACGCTCTATGCGGATGTCGACCCGAGCGACCTCGGCCACCACCGGTATCGGGGCAACGTCATGCCCGTACTGTTTGCGGACGAAGCAAGCCGCGGTATCGTCTATACCTGCCGGGCCGGGTTTCTGGACATGTCGCACGTGCGGGATTCGATCGATCTGACGCGCTACTACTACCTCGCGTTCGCGGATGCGGTGCGCGACGGGGAGTCGCATGTCGTGGTGTACGGCTTTTCGCCCTGCCGATTCCACGTCACGCTCGATCTTCCCGCCGAGTGGTCGCTGGACGCCTGGGCCGACACGTCAGCGTCAAGCAATCATGACCGCAAGCAGCCGCTGCCGGATGAACTCGATGACGCGCTGATCGACCTCGCCGCCCAGACCGCGTGGATCACAACCACGTGGTACGAGTTCCTGCAGTGGTACGGCTACAAGTCAGCCGGCGTGATTTCCGAGCGGCGGTCAGCGTTCACCTACGACGACATCATCGCTCATGCGGTCGGCGGCGACGTCGCCCGCCGCGCCCTGCGTCACAGCCGCTGTGACGACACGTTCAATGACGCCGCCACAGACGAACTCGAGCGAACACTTGAAGAACTCGAAGCTCTCTCGCCGGAGCAGACCTACGACGCCACCCGCGCGGTCGAAGGGCAGTGGTGGGAAGGCGGGCAGGCGATTCGGCGGCAACTCGACCTCGGCCTTGAGGACGGCTCGATCAAGCCGTGGCTTGTGCGCGATTTCGCTCCGTGCCCCGATCGCGAGCCCGAGCCGTACGACGTTCCACCGCTCATTGACGCCCTGCGCCCGGACGGCGAGCCGCTGGCCCGCATCGAGATCGAGATGCGCATCCTCGAAGCCGGGGCCATCCGCGCCGCCGTGCCCGATCAACCGCAACGCCTCGTCCCGCACCGCGACTTCCCCCACCTCATAGCGGACATGCGTGCGGACCTCGCCGAGCAGTTCGGTGAATCATTCGACGAGCCGTATCCCGATCAGTCGTCTCCCGACAGGCCATGTTCAGACCGGGCTCCGTGATGGACGCGCAACCATCGACTGAGTCCGGCAGCGAAGCAGTTGCTTCCGATCATGCGCATGCTCCGGGCACGCCGTTGCCGCCGGAACCGGGTCGGGTGCGGCGGTGGATGATCGATCACGATGACCGCTGGTCGTTTATTCTGGTCTACGTCGGCCTCGCCGTCGGCCTGAGTCTGACGATCGGCGTGTTCTGGCTGTTTGTCGTCGTCGCCGGCCACCTCGCGCTTGAGGTGGTCGAGAAACGCCACTTCGGCTGCCGCGGCCCGGTCCGGACGCTAGCGTGGTCGCTGTGGGACATGAAACTCGACCTCGGCCTCTGCCTCGCCGCCGTCGTCCTGCTCATGTACACGACGATGACATTCGGCGTGCTCGGCGTCGGCAGCGCAAGCCGGGCGACGCTGCTCGGCATCCGCGTTTCACGGCTGGCGGCGTTGTCGCGCCTCTCGCCGGTTCCCATCCGCGACGCAGCGCTCTCCGCCCGGTTCGCCCTCGTGCGCAAGGTCGATCGCCGGGAACAGGCGCAGAAGCTCGGCGAGGACCGCGACCGCGCCCGCGCTGAGCGGCTGTGCAGCGAGCAGTTTCCCTGGCATGAATCGTGGTCGTGGATGGATCGGATCTCGCTCGGCTTTATCGCCCTCAACATCGCCGCCTTGCTCGCCTCGCCGCTTCTCGTTGAAGAGTCGGCCGGCGAGATTCTCGACACGCTCCGCGATCAACTGCACCCGTTTCCAGGCGCATAACACATGACCGGACGTTGTCGTCGCATCGCACGCGCTGCGCGGCGTCAACCACGCCGTATCACGGTTGTGCCTGGATTGTGAATTGGCCTCGCGCCGATCAGCCGCGGATGTCGACAGCCCGGCCGGTGTTGACGGCGACGGCGGCCTCGACCTTGTCCGCCGAGCGGGTGTAAAGCGGCAGGGTGTGCGGCGGGGGGCCGGCGTCGGGCATGCGGGGCGCCTGTGTGCCGTCGTCGAACTCGACCGGTCGGCCGGTCGCACCCGCGACGAGGCCCTGCAACTTCTCGGCGAAGCCGGCCTCGGTCGCGGCGGTCGTCTGCTCAGCCGCGCGGGTGGAGTCGATTCGACCGACGTTCGACGGATCGCGGGCCGGCTCGATGCGCGTCGCGTTCGTCACCGACGACGTCGACTGTACCTGCCCCGGCGATGACATCCCCTGCACCTGACCCGGGGCCTGCGCGCCGGGCGTCTGGCCGGCCGGCTGAGTGAACTGGGCCGGGTTCGGCTGGCCGGTCTGGTTCGGCGCGCCGGGCTTCATCAGGCCGTAGGCCCGGGCGACGTGCGTCGGCATGGATCCGGATATCTGCATGGCGGCTGGTGAAGATACTCTCGCAGCGTCGACTCAGCCAGTATCGGCATGATTCGCCACATGAGTTGAGAAGCGGACGTGGATCGCGTGGGGACAACCGCAACCGGCCGGAATCGCTGAGCGGACGGCCCGCGCGGCCGAAACGCTTCGAACACTCAGCCGGACGTATCTCCGCTTTCGCTACGAGCCGCTCGGCTGTCAAGTCGAGCCCGGGCAGGAATCGCGGATCGCCTCCACAAGTTCCCCGGCCGCCCGGCTCTTGTTGAGAAACGCTTGGCCGCCGGCTGCGAGAAAGGCGTCGGCGACGTCCTGTTCATCGAGCATAGACAGGCCGATCACGCACGCCCGGGGATGTTCAGCCATGATCCGGCGGGTCGCCTCGATGCCGCTGATGCCCGGAAGCGATACATCCATCACCACGACATCGGGCCCGTGCTGATTGGCCAGATCGACCGCCTCTTCGCCCGATGCCGCTTCAGCAACGATGGTCATGTCCAACTGCTGCTCGATGAGGTTGGCCAGACCCTGCCGCACGATGTCGTGATCGTCGGTGAGCATGATCGTCGTCCGCTGGGCGTCGGCCGGCGGGCCGGCAACGGAAGGGGACGCGGCCGCCTCGATTTCCGGAACGGCCTCCGCCTCGCCCACCGTCGGCGGCGCTGTCGCGGGCGGGGCCGGCATCAGCGGCGCCATGACCTCGACACGGGTGCCCCGGCCCGGCGCACTGTCGACGTGCACCCGGCCGCCCGTGAGCCCCAGTCGCTCCTGAAGGGAGAACAGCCCGTATCCCGTGGCTTCCTTGCTGGCGCGGCACTGTTCGAGATCAAAGCCGGCTCCCGAGTCCTGAACGACAACGTGGCACATGTCACCCTCCCGCCGCAACGTAATGTTTGCCCGGTCGGTGCCGGCATGCTTGACGATATTCAGAAGCAATTCACGCACCGCCTCGAACAGCGTTACGCGGACCGCCTCGTTCTCGATCGTGTCAGGGCCTCTCGCGTCAACCGTGACGTGCAGGCCGTACTTGTCCTTCGCCCATCGGGCGAGCCACTTCAGCGCCTTCTTCAGGCCAAGGTCGTAGAGCACTGGTGGGGCGAGTTGCGTGGTCAGCGACCGGGAGGCATCCATCGCTTGGGCGAGCAGGTGATCAATCTCGTTGAGCGTGTTAGTGCGGGTCCCGCTGCTCATCGCCAGACGCATCTTCGCCGCCACGAGAATCTGCTGAAGGTCGTCGTGAAGGAACCGCGCCAGGCGGCGACGCTCGCGCTGCTCCGCCTCAGCGAGTTCGGCGGCAAGCCGCTGGAGCTGATCGGCGCGCTGCCGGGCTTCGGCCGTCCGTATGGCAACCCGGTGTTCAAGCGATTCGTTGAGTTCCTGAAGCCGCTGCTCAGCTTGCTTGTGCTCGGTGATGTCGCGGATGGTGACGATGGCCAGTTGCACGTCGCCCCGGGGCGATCGGACCGGCGTGCCGCCGTACGAGCCGATCCACGTTCGGCCGGTGTGCTGATTGCGGACCTCGACTTCCTGACCCGTGAATGTCTCGCCGCGAAGCGAACGCGCCAGAGGCCAGTCTTCGAGAGCGAGCGGCTGACCGGTTTGAATGTCCAACAGGACGAACGTCGACTCGTACTTGCTGAGATGTTGCTTGACGTCCTGCATGTCCGCCATCTCGTGCAGGGCAAGAGCCGCGTCGTTCATCGACATGACGTCACCCGAGGGGTCGGCGATGACGAGCCCCTCCGTCATCTGGCGGAGCACCGCCTCAAGCTGGCCGAGGTTCCGCTGCGCTCGCTCGTTCGCCTCTTCCATCGCCTGCCGGGCGGCTCGGCCGTCGGTCGTATCGAACACGACGCCGACGAACCCGGTTGCGCGGCGGACGCCCCGCTCGACATCGAACTGCGCCTGCCCGACCACCCGGATCCATCGTTGCTCGCCCTCGCTGGGAAAAACGCGATATTCGATGTCGTACCGGCCGTTGGTTGCCGGGTCGATGGCGTTGGCAATCTGGCGCTCGACCGGCGCGCGATCATCCGGATGAATGCGGGCCAGCGCCTCGCTGATCGGCACCGAGTCCAGGCCCGCACGACCGAACAGGGCGGCCGTTCGCTGATCCCAGTGCAGTCGCTCGGCGGCGATGTCATAGTTCCACGTTCCCAACTCGGCGGCTTCAAGCGCGACGCGTCGCTGCTGCTCGCCTTCGCGCAGTGCCTGCTCGGCCTGAGTCCGCTCGATGAGGTCCGCCGCCTGCCGCGCCAGAACATCGAGCAGGTCGAGTTGCCGATCCGGCGCATGCGGAACCGTTTTCCAATGGGTGGAGAGCATCCCGACAAGCTGCCCCGAACGTGTCACGAGTGGCGTGGACTGAGCCGCGCGGATGCCGGCGTCAAGGTGCGACCTCGCCTCGACCGTACCCGCCACCCGTTGATCGGTGACGTAATCGACAAAGACGCGCTCGCCTGTGCGCAGCGCGACGGCGCAGGACGTGGATGAATCCGGCGAGAGTCGGGCAAAGGTGTCGCGCAATGCTTCGGGAACGCCGCTGGACTCGATCAGGCACAACTCGCCGGTCTCCTGATCGATCAACTGCATCGTGCCGCGGTCCGCCTGCGTGATTTCGACCGCAGCGTCAACCAGTTCGCGGTACAGCGTTTCGACGTCGTCGGCGGGAATCAGCCGGCCGCTGAGTTCCTGCAGCCGCCGGTTGCTGGCGAGGTCCGCCGCGAGCACCTCTTCCTCGCGCTTTCGCTCCGTGATGTCACGCACCAGGCCGATCAGACGTCGGGGCCGGCCGTCGTCGGTGCAGAGAGGGCGGCCTCGAACCCAGATCCACCGCAACGCCCCGTCAGCACGGTGAATGCGGCACTCGCAATCCCAGTCCTCTCCATCAGCGATTGCGCGGCGAGAGCCGGCGTCGACATGCGGCCGGTCCTCCTCGACGACGTGTTGCAGAAACCGCTCGTAGGTCCACTCCGGCAGAAGCTCCTCGTACCCGAAAATCTGGTCGTGTTTGAGCGATCGTGTGGCGGTGTGCGGCGGCGGACCGGTGAGATCAAGATCCCAGTGGCCGTACTCCGCTGCCTCAAGCGTGAAGCGCAGTCGCTCATCACTTTCGCGCAGCGCCTGCTCGGCCCGATGGCGCTCGGTGACGTCGCGGGTCGTCCCGCCGACCGCTTCGATTTCGCCGTCCAGCCCGATGATGGGGAAAAAAATGTAATCGTAAATCCGTCGTCCAAGCTTCGTGTGCGGAAACGCCACCTCGCCCCGGATGGGCTGCCGCGTCGCTACGACCTCGTCGATCTCCCGTTCGTGCATCTCGGCATGCCACGGTTCATAGCCGACTTCCTGAATCCGCTTGCCGGATGATTCCTCCCACGTCCGCCCCCACATCTCAAGCAGGGCGTCGTTGGCGTAAATGAAGCGATAGTTCAGATCGAAGGCGTACACGAGGTCCGACGTGCTGGCGATGATTGTTTCGTACAGCCGCTTCTGCGTGTTCGCCTCGACCGCGACCTGGTCGAACGCGCCGGCGTCCTTGTTTGCAGTGATGTCTCGCCCCAGGACCGACACGCCGATCATCTCGCCATGGCGGTCACGGATTGGCAGGACGGTCAGCGAAACGGGAAACCTCCCGCCGTCACGCCTTTGCCGAACGGTTTCAAAGCCCTCGAGCTGTTCGCCGCGACGCAACCGCTGGACAAGCGCCTCCGCTTCATCCATAAGTGCATTCGGCGCGAGTATCGTGGCTGGTTGGCCGACGGCCTGCTCGGCGGTGTAGCCGAAAAGCCGCTCCGCGCCGCGGTTCCAGCTTGTGATGATGCCGCGAAGATCCGTGCTGTATGCCGCATCGTCAATGGCGTTGACGATTGCGTCATAATGCGCGCCAAGCACATCCTGCTCAGCCAAGATCCCGGAGCGACTCATAGTAGATTTCCATCCTAACCCGAGCGGGCTTGCAGATAGTGACGAATCAATTGTAGGTAGCCCGCGAACACCGAATCCGCCCGATCGACGTGTAAATCGCATTTCATTGTTGGAATCTCTGAACAATCGCGCAACTCCCTGCCTGCATGATGGTACAACATGGCGAGCTTTGTATCCGGTGACTGAATCAAGGAGATCGCCATGGCTGAGCGCAAGAATGCTGAACCCGCCCTCGTCGACGGCCTGACCAGCGAACT
>SLJD01000048.1 GCA_007135295.1 Phycisphaerales bacterium | reverse complement strand
GATCGGGCGGTGGTCGGACAGGACATTTCGATCGCTCTTCGGAATATCAACCGCTACCAGGATCCGCAGATCAACGCGCCGGAGCCGGTGGTGTACTTCGGAGGGTACGAAGTCGGCGACCCGGCAGAAGTCTGCTGCCGCGGAGATATGGCATTGCCGGTGCATTCATTCGGCATGCGTGTCATGTCATTCGGAGAGCCGGACTGGGAACACGAAGGGGTCATGACGGATCACACGATTACGCCTGGACAGGCCGGGCCGCTGACGGTGCGGGCGCGATACTGGATCGTCGGCGTTCAATCGGGCGGGGCGCCGCTTGGCATGACGACGATCGTGTGGCGAGACGACGGCACGCCGGACTTTCCCGCGGGAACCCCCTGGTGGAGCGAGCAGGTGGTCGAGCACACGATCGAGGTGGTTGAGGCGACCGGTGACCGTTCCCGCAACGCCGGCCCGTGACAAATGCGCCCGGTGCGGTCATGATACGGTGACCTCAAGGGAGGCCAGTCATGATCGTCGTCAACACGGAACAGATCCCCGGCTACGAGGTCGAGATGACCTGCGGGCTCGTGCAGGGCAACACCATCCGCGCCAAACACCTTGGTCGCGACATCGCCGCATCGCTCAAGAACCTCGTCGGCGGGGAACTTCGCGGCTATACGGAACTGCTCACCGAAGCCAGGCGGCAGTCGATCGAGCGCATGATGGCGCAGGCCCGGCAACTCGATGCCAATGCCATCGTCAATGTGCGGTTCTCGACCAGCGCCATCACGCAGGGAGCGGCGGAGTTGTACGCCTACGGCACAGCGGTGAAAGTGCGGCCGGTCGAAGCCGAGACCGAAGCCGGGCGCATCGACGGCGCGGCGATGTTCCGCAGCGAGAATCAGCCCGATCCCGCCGAGCTTGGTCATATCGAGCCTGGCGATTCAGGGCGGGGACTCGGGTAAGGCGTCACGGCGATGTTCTTTCTTCAGAGTATTGACCTGTTCCTGACGTGCGGCCTGCCGCTGGTCCTGCTCGCGACGGGATTCCTCATCGGCACGCTCGTCGAGCGGTCGCACCTGCGCCGGCTCGAACGCGCGGAGCGCGCGTTGCTGACCATCCCGCTGACCGACGTCAAGACCGTTCCGCCGGGCATCGAACCGGGAACCAGCCGCCTCGTCGCCGGCTCGGTCGTGATCGCGACGGATCATTTTCGCACGTTCGCGGCGACGCTTCGAATGCTCATCGGCGGGGAGGTCCGGTTCTACGAACGGCTCATGCAGCGGGCGCGACGGGAAGCGATCTGCCGGATGATGCACCAGGCCCATCGTCTGGACAGCGCCGCCGTCGTCAACCTGCGCATCGAAGCGAGTAACCTCGCCGGCATGGAACGCAGGGCCTCACCCCGGCTTGAGGTCATCGCGTACGGCACGGCGATCCTTTCGCGCCAGCTGTCCTGACGCTTGCCCGCCGCTGGGGAGTTGTGATGATTCACGTCGCCGTCCTCTGGCCGCAGTTCATTGAGATGATTCTCGCCGGTCGCAAGACCGTTGAACTGCGTCTGACGCGGCAGGCCCGCGCGCCGTACGAAGCCATCGAGCCGGGCGATCGGATCTACTTCAAACAGTCCGCCGGGCCGTACCGCGGCGTCGGGTTGGTCGATCATGTGCTTTTCGAGGCCGACCTCACCCCGCATCGGATCAAGCGATTGCGGCGCGATTACAACGACCTGATCGGCGGCGACGAAGAATACTGGCATCGCAAGCGGTTCAGCCGGTACGCCTCGCTCATCTGGCTGCGCGATGTCCAGCCGTGCGGCCTCGGGCCTGATATCCGACCATTGCAGGGGGCGGCGTGGATGACGCTTGACCACGAACCGGCGTGGCGGCGGGTGGATTTTTCTGTCGACGACGGCCGGTCGTTCGCCATCCCGCTGACCGAGGGGAATCTGCGCAACAACACGGTGTACGTGACGAACGTCATCGATCGCTTCCCGCCGCAGTCATTCGGCGGCCCGACACGCGACGAGGCCGGACGGGAAATGACGCTGCACCTGCACGGCGGCCCGACGGTGCGAAGCGACATCGTCGCCAAACGCCGCCTCATGCGCACCCGCGCCTGGGGAAAATGGTTCGCCGATCACGGGGCGCAGCCCGGCGACGGTGTCATCTTCACCGAGGTCGCCCCGATGACGTACCACGTCGGCCTTGTGCGATTGAAGGACGGTTGTGCTGACCGCTCAGCGGCGTACCGGTAGGACGGACTTCAGACAATCATCGGGGGGTCGCATCGGCCTCCCGCCCGCCACACTCCCGCCGGGGGGAGTCGCCTCAGCGTTTTGCGAAATTTCATGTGGCTGGATGCCCGCCTTCGTCGGCATCACGAACGCATGAAGTCCAACGTTGAAGGTGAAGGAGTCACCGTTTGGACGAAGCGACCGCTCGATGCGCGCACGGCATTCGTATACCCGGCCCCGCGATCAATAAAAAATCCCTCGAAGCCGTGGTGGGTTCGGCTTCGAGGGGGAGGGAAGAGAAGAAGCGTTGACTGCAGTCCTTGAAGTCACGCTCCTGTGCCGCGGTCATCCATGTCCGGCGGCAGGTTCGAGAAGCGACGGGCCGGGCAGCGGGGGGTGGGCCTGGTTCCGCGTCGTGCGGAGGTCGGTCGATCCGCTGGTGCCGGCATGAGAGCCGGCCTCGAATCGACCGGTGTTGTCTGGGCTCCATCCACTCACTGGCCGCAATTCACCTCCTTCCGCATGCCTCATGCCCGTCGCGTGCCGGGCGATCCTCGGAGCGTGGACCGCCCGGACTGTTTGCTTGCTCAGCTGCAGCCCATCGAGTTGCCGCAGTTCTCACACCGATAGCACGACCCGTTGCGGACGGTGATCGACCCGCACACGTCGCATGCCGGCGCGTCGCCCATGAGCTGGGCGGTCGCCTGGCTGAGGGCGGAGTCCGCCTGCCGGCTCGTTTCGGTCGTCTGCTCGGTGTACGAGACGGAGACCGAGTGGCTTGTCATCGACGCCGCTGAAGTGCGGGAGGAAACGTCGATCCTCGCCGGGCCGGATGACGGCGTTGGCGCGGCGGGGGTTGAACCGCTGGGCGTCCGGTCCGTCGTCGGCCCGCCCTCGCCTGCACTGCTGCTGTTGGTGCTGTTCGACCATGCGCTGTCCTCCTTGACCCGGTTCGGTGCGGTAGCGTCCGATGCCCGCACCTCCTGTTCCGTGGATCGGCGTGATCCGTCGTTCTTCGTTGAAGATGAGCCGTTGTTCTTCGGCCGCGGTGACCGCTTCGGGGCGTGTTCATCACGGAATCCTTCAATGAACTCCATGCCCATCCAGCGGAAGATGTAGTCCACCAGTGACTTGGCGAAGGGGATGTCCTTGTTGGTCGTCATGCCCTGCGGCTCGAACCGCTGGTGAGCGAATTTCGTGACGAGCGACTCGACCGGCACGCCGTACTGCAGCGCCACGCTGATCGCGGTCCCCAGCGAGTCCATCAGCCCGCCGATCGTCGACCCTTCCTTGCTCATCGTGATGAACAGTTCGCCCGGCGTGCCGTCGTCGTACAGGCCGACGGTGAGGTATCCCTCGTGGCCGGAAACGTTGAACTTGTGCGTAAGACTTGACCGTGTTTCCGGCAGTCGGCGCCGCATCGGTCGTTCAATGATCCGCTCCACGATCCGCTCGGGAATTTCGGGGTCGGACGGGGAGTCGGCCGTGGTGGTCCCGGAGGATGCGGATGACGTCGAGATCGCAGACGCCACTTCCGCAACCTCGGATGATACTTCCCCCAAGGCGTTCTCCACCGCTTCGTGGTCTTCGTCGTCGTCTTCGACGTCCACGTCGGACGTCGTGCTCAGCGGCTGGCTGAGTTTGCATCCGTCGCGGTAGAGGGCGTTGGCCTTGAGGCCGAGTTCCCAGCTCAGCCGGTACGCCGCCCCGATGTCCTCAACCGAGGCATCGTTGGGCAGGTTGATCGTCTTGGAGATCGCCCCGCTGATGAACGGCTGGGCGGCGGCCATCATGCGGATGTGGCCCTCGGGCCTGATGAACCGCCGACCGATCTTCCCGCACTGGTTTGCGCAGTCGAACACCGCCAGGTGCTCTTCCTTGAGGTGCGGGGCGCCTTCGACCGTCTGCGTGCCGCAGATGATGTGGTTGAGTTCGTCGATCTGCCTGCCGGTCAATCCCAGGGCCTTGAGGCCGTTGAACGACGCGTCCGCCCGCGCCGTCTCCGGATCGATGCCGAGGTTTCGAAGCACCTGTTCCGGCATCGACCAGGCGTTGAACGCGAAGCCGAGTTCGAAGACGCGCGGCAGTTCATCCTCGAGCGTGAGCAAGTCCTCGGATGTGTACCCCTGATCGATGAGGAACTGGCGGAACGTCGGCACCGGTTCGCCTTCCGACGCATTGACGGGCATCGGGGTGTCGAGCGACAGCGTGCCCATGACGTAGGCGAGAATGTTGCGAACCTGCTGCTCGTCGTATCCCAGCGCCTGCAAAGCCGGCTTGAGCGACTGGTTGGCGATCTTGAAGTATCCGCCGCCGGCGAGTTTCTTGAACTTCGTCAGCGCGAAGTCCGGCTCGACGCCCGTCGTGTCGCAGTCCATGAGCAGGCCGATCGTCCCCGTCGGCGCGATGACCGTGACTTGCGCGTTGCGGTAACCGTACTGCTCGCCGAGCTCGAGCGCATCGTCCCACGCCTTCGTCGCCCGGCTGAGCAAGTCGTCAGCGTTGGTGAGATTGATGCGGCCGGCCTTGAACAGGCCGTGATCGATCGGGACCGGACGGATGCGGAGCTGTTCGTATTCACTCGACTCCCGCCGCACACCGTGCGCCGCCCGCCGGTGATTGCGGACGACGCGGAGCATGTGGTCCTGGTTTTTCCGGTAGCCGGCGAAGGGGCCGAGTTCGCGGGCCATCGCAGCGGAGGCGGCGTACGACCGGCCGGTGAGGATCGACGACACCGCCCCGCAGACGGCCCGGCCTTCTTCGCTGTCGTAGGGGATCCCCGCCTGCATGAGCATCGCGCCGAGGTTCGCGTACCCCAGGCCGAGCGTGCGGAACTTCCAGCTCAGCTCGGCGATCTCCTTTGACGGAAACGACGCCATGAGCACGCTGATCTCCAGCACGATCGTCCACAGATCGATTGCGTGCTCGTACCGCTCGACGTCGAACGTCCGCGATGACGCGTCATAGAACTTCATCAGGTTGATCGACGCGAGGTTGCACGCCGTGTTGTCGAGGAACATGTACTCGCTGCACGGGTTGCTCGCGTTGATCCGGCCGTCACCCGGGCAGGTATGCCAGGCGTTGATCGTGCTGTCGTACTGCACGCCGGGGTCGGCGCACTGCCACGCCGCGAAGTTGATCTGCTCCCACAGCTCGCCGGCGGGGACGGTCCGGGCGATCTCGCCGTCCGTCCGCTGGTAGAGGTTCCAGTCCCCGTTGCGGTCGACGGCGTCAAAGAACGCGTCGGTCAGCCGGATGGAATTGTTCGAGTTCTGCCCGCTGACGGTCTGGTACGCCTCGCCGTTGAAGTCGTAATCGAGCGTCAGGCCAAGTCGCTCCGCGACCTTCTTGTGATCGCCGGTGAGGTGCTTTGAACCTTCGACGAGCGCCGCAACCTTGAGTTCCTCGCGCACCTTCCAGTTGACGAAGTCCTCGATGTCGGGGTGGTCCGCATCGAGGCAGACCATCTTCGCCGCCCGCCGGGTCGTTCCGCCGGACTTGATCGCCCCGGCCGCCCGGTCGCCGATCTTCAGGAAGCTCATCAGCCCGGACGACTTGCCCCCGCCGGACAGCGGCTCGTTTTCACCACGAAGTGAAGAGAAGTTCGTTCCCGTGCCGGACCCGTACTTGAACAGCCGCGCTTCGCGAACCCACAGGTCCATGATCCCGCCGTCGTTGACCAGATCATCGCTGATCGACTGGATGAAGCACGCGTGCGGCTGGGGGTGGCTGTAGGCGTCGTCGGCGAGCATCGGCTCGCCGGTCTTCGGATCCGCGATCCAGTGCCCCTGTGCCGGCCCGGAAATGCCGTATGCGAAGTTCAAACCCGTGTTGAACCACTGCGGACTGTTCGGCGCCGCCATCTGGTGAAGCATCATGTGACACAGCTCGTCGTAGAACGCCTGGGCGTCCTCGGCCGTGTCGAAATAGCCGTGCTGCTCGCCCCACTGCCGCCAGCATCCGGCGAGGCGGTGGACGACCTGCCGGACGGACTTTTCCGGCCCGGTGACGGGGTTGCCCGCGTCATCGAGGACCGGCGTGCCGTCGGGGTTGAACTGGGGAACGCCGGCCTTGCGGAAGTACTTGCTCACCATGATGTCGGTGGCGAGTTGGCTCCACGATGACGGAACTTCCGCATCGGTCATCTCGAAGACGACCGAGCCGTCGGCGTTGGTGATTCGACTGGTCCGCGTCGTCCACTCGAGCGTGTCGAAGACGTCCGTGTCGGGTCGGGTGAATTTGCGTTCAATCTTCATCTGGATCCCACCTGTGTTCGCGTCCGTGTTTGCGTTGTCTTCAGCCCGTACTGCTCTTCCCTTGGAATCAGCCGTGCTGCTTTATCGATCTGCATGCGGCACGCCGGTTCGCACGCTGTTTGCCACGAAGTCCGGTCGCGGCAGCGTGCTGTTCTGACCCCGCCGCCTCAGTCCACCTTCGGCAGCGTCAGACCTTCCTGGTCCTGGTACTTGCCCTTCTTGTCGGCGTAGCTTGTTGCGCAGACGCGGTCGGCCTTGAGGAAGATCATCTGGGCGATGCCTTCTTCGGCGTAGATCTTCGCCGGCAGTGGGGTGGTGTTGCTGATCTCCAGCGTCACCTTGCCGCGCCACTCCGGCTCTAAAGGCGTGACGTTGACGATGATCCCGCACCGGGCGTACGTGCTCTTGCCGACGCAGATCACCAGCACATCGCGCGGCACGGCGATCGATTCGACGGTTTCCGCGAGGGCGAAGGAGTTCGGCGGGATGATGATGTGATCCTTGCCGGTCTTCGCCGTGTCAATCTCGATGAACAGGTCTTCGGAGAACTTCTTCGGATCGACGATGGCGGCCCCGCCGCTGGTCGTGTTCGTAAAGACCTTGAACCGCGTGCCGACGCGGACGTCGTAGCCGTACGACGACACGCCGTAGGAGATTCGGCTGTCGCGCTTGGTGTTGTCTTCGAACGGCTCGATGCCGATGACTTCGCGGATTTGTGTGTCGCAGAGAACGGCCATGGATGAATCTTCCCTCGTTGTGCCGCGGCATCCCGGCCCCGGCGCGGTCGTTGTCACGGCATCCTGCCGGCCACTGCATCCATGCCCCCCGGAATCACGCCCTCGCCCCCGGAAGCCCCCCTGAAAATCAGCACTCGGACCTGAATGTTAGGCCCGTGTTCGAATCCGGTCCATCATCGGGCCGGGTCGGAGGCCGACGTTCAGGCCATGGAGTCGATCCGGTGCATCCTCGCGGCCGGATGAACTCCGCTGCTGCTTGGATCGGCGATCGCGACCACCGATCTGCATGCATCCTACCCCAATATCTAGTGCTGGCAAGAAAAAAATGCCCCAAATGCGGGAAAAAGCAGTGGGTTGAGGTAAGCCCGGCAATGTCAGCAGTTTAGCGGTTGCCAATTCTCAGGCAAACTACAATCCATAGTGTGGAGAACCTGTCATTTATTGCTGTCAACCCAAGATATGGGGTCATCGACACCAAATCAGCGGAATTCCGCCTGCTGAGTGCGGCAAGCGGCATCGGATTGGGCGCTGATGGGATAGACTGCAAGGATGAGCGACTGGCAGGAACACCTCACCGAGAATCTCACCGATGCCCAGCGACAGGCCGTCACCCACGTTGACGGGCCCCTGCTCGTCCTCGCCGGGCCGGGTTCGGGCAAGACGCGCGTCATCACTCACCGCGTGGCATACCTGATCGCCCAGGGCATTCCCGCCTGGTCGATCCTCGCCCTGACCTTCACGAACAAGGCGGCAGGGGAGATGCGCGAACGCATCGACGGCATGCTGCCCGAGGATGTGCCCGGCCGGCGCGGCCTGACGGTGGCGACGTTCCATTCCTTCTGCGCCCGGCTGCTCCGTCGCTACGCGGCCGAGGCCAACCTGCCGGAACGCTTCAGCATCTACGACAGCAAGGATCAGCGCGAGGCGATCAAGAAGGCCATCGCCGACGCCGGCCTGTCAACGAAGAACTGGACGCCCGCTTCCGTGCAGGGCGCGATCAGCGACGCGAAGAACCGGCTCAAATCCGCATCGGACTTCGCTGCCGAAGCCAGCGACTTCTACACCCGTTCGATCGCCAAGGCGTACAGCGCATATGAGAAGCGGCTGAAGGACAACGACGCGCTCGACTTCGACGACCTGCTGCTCCGCACGGCGACGCTGCTCAAACACAATGAAACACTGCGCACCGAACTGCAGGATCGCTTCCAGTACATCCTCATCGACGAGTACCAGGACACAAACCACGTCCAGTTCGTCATCGCCCGGATGCTGGCGATGAACCACCACAACATCTGCGTCGTCGGCGACCCGGACCAGTCGATCTACGGCTGGCGCGGCGCGGACCTGCGCAACATCCTCGACTTCGAGCAGCACTTCGGCGAGACGACGATCATTCCGCTCGGCGAAAACTTCCGCAGCACCGGACACATCCTTTCCGCGGCGGACCACCTCATCCGCAACAACTCCCGCCGTAAGGACAAGACGCTTGAAGCGATGCTCGAGGCCGGGGCGAGGCCTGAAGTCGTCTTCTGCGGCGATGAACACCACGAGGCCCGCCTCGTCGCCGATGCGCTGCGCCGTCGCCAGGAACAGGGCGTCTCGTGGCGGCAGATGGCCGTGCTGTACCGCATGAACGCGCTCAGCCGCGTCATGGAAGAAGCCCTGCGCGATGCGCAGATCCCGTACGTCATCGCCCAGGGCACCGCCTTCTACGACCGGAAGGAAATCAAGGACGCGATCAGCTACCTTCGGTTGATCGTCAACCCGCGTGATGAGGTCGCCCTGCTCCGCGTGATCAACACGCCGGCCCGCGGCATCGGAAAGACCACCATCGATCGCGTAACCGACTGGGCGGTCCAGCACAGCATGACGTTCATCGACGCCCTGCACCGCGCGGAGGAGATTGACGGCCTGAGCAGCCGGGCCGTGAACTCGATCCAGAAATTTCTCGGCACGCTTGAATCATGGCGGCGGGCCGACGAAGAAGGCGGCTTCATGGGCGCGGTCGACAGCAGCGCGCTGGCGGAACTCGTCGAAAGAGTCGTCCACGAATCGGGCCTGGAGGCAAGTTTTCGAAAGACGCAGACCGAAGAGGACACGCAGCGGCTCGATAACCTCCATGAACTCATCAGTGCAGCCGCCCAGTTCGAGCCGGACGAAGAATCCAACCGCGAGGCCGGCCGCGATGTCGAGTCCATGACCGTACTGGACTGGCTGGCGGCGTACCTCGAATCGGTCGCCCTCGTCGCCGACTCCGACGCGATTGACCCGAGCAACGGCGCCGTGACGTTGATGACGCTCCACGCCGCCAAGGGTCTCGAGTTCGACACCGTCGCGCTGATCGGTCTGGAACAGGGCATCCTGCCGCACAGCCGGGCCGCCACCGATGAGCATGAACTCGAGGAGGAGCGGCGACTGTGTTTCGTCGGCATGACGCGCGCCGAGCGGTATCTGCTCATGACCAGCGCGATGCTGCGCACGCAGCGCGGCATGCGCGAACGGCAAATGCTCAGCCAGTTCATCCGCGAACTGCCCGAGGAACATGTCGTCACGAGCGACCAGGCCGGCGGCTTTGCCGCCGCCCGCTCGCGGTTCGATCAGCCCGACGCATGGGACGACGGCCCGTCAGCCGACGAATTTGTGGACGCCCCGCATGTTGATGACGTCGCGACGATCGACG
>SLJD01000377.1 GCA_007135295.1 Phycisphaerales bacterium | reverse complement strand
CTCATCGATCAGCCGGACCGGGCTGATCCGGATGCGATCGTTGACGCGCGGTCCCCGGTCATAATTCTCGTTCGGTCTGAAAAAGCGTCTGCGTGCGATGGCAGGATTCCTCGATTCAGCTTGAACAAAGAATCACCGCAACCGCCGGCAAGCTGTTTCCGGCGGAGCGGGCAACTGGTTAGACAGTGAACCGGTGAGCGGTGTTGGAGCGCATGAAGACTGACACTTCATGTCCAATCCGAGATCAATGCGTTTCGCATCGGCGTTCGTACTCCAGACTCGCTCGCATGTGCATCACCACAACATGCCATGGTGGTGACTTCCAGTGATACCGTAATCCGTGATCGGCTGGCGGGCAAACAAAATTGCCAAAAAGTGCCTATTTTCACGGGGATGGCACCAGCCTGCTCAAACAGCCCCGGCTGTTTCGAACAGGGCGCCAACTGCCGAATCCCGGCCGCGGCTGGCGATTTCCCGCTTCAGGGCATCGACCAGCGCGTCCCGCGGGGCGGCGCCGAGGTCGTGCCGGATCCCCCGGGCCCGGATGCTGACCGCATTCTGCTCGGCATCCCGCGGTCCGACGATCAGAAGGTACGGCACCTTCATCTCAGCAGCAGTACGAATCTTCGCCTGCACCCGTTCATTGGATTCGTCGATTGTGGCCCGGACCCCGGCGGCCTTAAGGTCGCTCAGCACATTGCGGCCGTACTCGACAGTTTTTTCACTGATCGGCAGCACCCGCGCCTGTTCGGGGGCAAGCCAGGTCGGAAATGCTCCGGCGAAATGCTCGATCAGTACACCAATGAACCGCTCGAACGACCCGAACGGGGCGCGGTGGACCATCACCGGCCGGTGCGGCTGGTTGTCCGGCCCGATGTAGCTCAGATCAAACCGCTCCGGCAGGTTGTAGTCCACCTGCACCGTGCCGAGTTGCCATTCCCGGCCGATGACGTCCCGGACCACGAAATCGATCTTCGGCCCGTAGAACGCGGCCTCGCCCGGTTCCTCGCTGAACGGCGCGTCAAGGGTGGCGGCGGCGCGCCGGCATGCCTCCTCGGCCTTGTCCCAGTTGGACGGACTTCCGGCGTACTTGTCGCTGTCCGGGTCGCGCAAGCCGACCCGCACGCGGTAATCGTCCATGTTCAGCGTGTCGAAGATGATCCGAACCAGTTCGATGCAACCGATCAGTTCGTCCGCAAGCTGGTCCTCGGTGCAGAAAATGTGGGCGTCGTCCTGCGTGAAGCCGCGAACCCGCGTCATGCCGCAGATCTCGCCGGACTGCTCCCAGCGATAGACGGTGCCGAACTCCGCGAGGCGAACGGGCAGATCGCGGTAGCTGTGCGGCTGGGAATCGAAGATCTTGATGTGGTGCGGACAGTTCATCGGCTTGAGGAGGTAGCCCTCGACCTCGCCGGACCGCAGCCGGTTTGACAGTTCGGAGCAGGAGCACCCTTCGTCGGAGAGCAGTTCCATGTGCTCATGGTGGATGAGCGGCGGGTACTGGCTGTCCTGGTAGTACGGGAAGTGCCCGCTGGTCTTGTACAGGTCGAGCTTGCCGATGTGCGGCGTGAAGACCTGGTGGTATCCCTGCCGCTGAAGTTCGCTTCCAATGAAATCGGCAAGCTGCTGGCGCACGACCGACCCATTGGGGGTCCAGAGAATCAGGCCCTGGCCGACGGTTTCATCGATGTGAAAAAGCTGCAACTGCTTGCCGAGCACGCGATGGTCGCGCTTGCGGGCTTCTTCGAGTTGTTCGAGATACCGATCGAGTTGCTTCCTGTCCGCAAAGGCGGTGCCGTAGACGCGGGTGAGTTGATCGGAATCGGCGTCGCCATGCCAGTACGACGAAGCGAGCGACATGACCTTGAACGCGCCGATGCGGCCGGTCGACGGTACATGCGGGCCGCGGCAGAGATCTTCCCAGTCCTGCCCCGGTTCGCCGGTGGCGTACCAAGACAGTTCGTTCGACCCGGCATCGACGGCCCGCTGGGCGTTGTCGATCTTGTACTTGCTGCCCTCGGCTTCGAGCTTGCGCATCCCTTCACCAGCAGGCATCTCGTACCGCTGAAAGGGCCGGTCCTCCTTAATGATCTTTTCCATCTCGGCTTCGATGCGCTCGAAGTCTTCGCTGGAGAGCGAGACGTCCGGCGGCACGTGCATGTCGTAGTAGAACCCGCTCTCGACCGGTGGGCCATAGACAAGTTCCACGCCGGGATGCAGCCGCTGGATGGCCTCGGCCATGACGTGCGCGCAACTGTGGCGGATGAGGTACAGCGCATCCTCGCTCGATTCGCCGGACTTGCGGTCCATCGGCGTGATGAGTTCGAGCGTGACGTCGCGATCGATCGTGGCCGACAGGTCGGCCAGTTCACCGTCAATCTTTGCGCCGATGGCGGCCTTGGCTAAGCCGGCGCCAATGTCGGCGGCGACGTCGCGGGCGGTGACCGGCTGGTCGTACTCTCGAACACTGCCGTCTGGAAGGGTGATGCGGGGCATGAATCGGTTCCGGGAACAGGTTCCGGGCTAGAACTCGCGTGTGAAGCACTGCGGCTGGTGACAGGGTCGTCACCTGATGCCATCAGCGTACAAAAAGAACACCGGCACGGCGTGAAGCCGTGCCGGTGGGAAAGGACTCATCCGCTCCACAGCGACGGCGTCACGCCTGCGAAAGGCGGCGCGTGGTCGTCGTTGTGCTGGTGGCGGTCTGAATGATCATCGCGTTCAAGGATACCTCGAAAATGTCATCGGTCAACGCCCGAAGCGGCTGAAGGCCTGATCCTCCGCCGGGAATCCCGTCCGGCCACGCGCCACCCCAGACCGCCGGGAAAAACTCGCAATGGACGGACCGGATTGGTAGTCTAAATCCCACGGACGGCCCCGCGCCAACGCAATTCGGATGGGGCCGAATCTCGGAGCCCGCCGTCGGATCCGGGATTCAAACCGGGACTGAAACTGGGAGTCGCGCTGCATGTTCGATTGTTCACGACAGATCCATCTGATCCTGCTGACCGTGCTCACCGTTTCGTTTCTCGGAATCGGCTGGGAGTCCCAACTTGTGCCCACCGCGGCCGGAGGACCGGCCGCCGCCGTTCGGGCCGACGAGGATCCACACGAAGCGTTCAACTCGTACGCCCGCCAGCAGTTGACGCTGATCGTTGACGATCTTGAAGAGACCGGCGACTTCGAGCGGGCGACCGGGGCCATCGACGAACTGCTCGACCAGGTGATCGCCTACGCATCGCTCGATCAGCGAGATCTTTTTCGTGATGTGGCCATGCACCACCGGCTGATCTGGCAACTGGGCGTCGGTGACGACGATGTCGGCCTGGAACTCGTGCAGTTCTTCCGCAGCAGCCCCAAGCTCGCCTACACCCTGCCGTTCCTCGTCGACACGGCGGTCCAGGATCCGGCGGACGTCTACGGGCTGTTGAATGACCTGAGGGAGACATTCGGCGATCAGCCGCTCGAACGGTTCGCTTCGCTGACGGCTGCAATCTGCGTGGTGCATGATCGACCGTTCACACGCCGCGTCAACGAGAATCGCGTCAGCGCCCCGGAGCCGGCGGCGATCTTCCATTACTTCGCCAGCAACGAACAACACATGCTCTTCGGGCTGCGCGACGTTCCGGCGGAGCTTCTGCTGTACGTGGTCGACGTCACCGGGCATATCGGAGAACTCGAATGGGCCCTCCGGCGGTATCGGGGTGATCAGCGCGTAGGCGAGCGATTCTTCGATATCGATTACGACTATGACCATTGGGATCGCGATCAGGAGAAAGCTGTCACGCGGTTCGGTCTGACCCTGCCCAACGTGCTTGAGTACGGCGGGGTCTGCGCCGATCAGGCGTACTTCGCGATGAACGTCGGGAAGGCAATCGGCGTCCCGACGGCTTATGTCTCCGGACGCGGACGGGATACAAGTCACGCATGGGTCGGGTTTCTTGAGTCCGACGGCCGCCACGCATGGTGGAATTTTGACGTGGGCCGGTACGAGGCGTACCAGAACGTCCGGGGCGTGCTGCTCAATCCCCAGTCGCGGAGCCGCATCGAGGACAGTCTGCTGGGCATGCTCGGCGAAGGGGCGGTCGCTACCACGCCCCGTGAACGGCAGCAGGCGGCCGCCCTGCGGGAAGCGGCGGCACGGCTCCGGGATTTCGGCACGTCAGATGAGCTTGATTTCGACCCACCGACACCGGAGCTCGATTTGCTGCCGGAGCCGCAGATCGAGTCGCCCGACATCGCGCATCAGTTGACGCTGATTGAGGCCGCGCTGCGCACCTCGCCGGCGGATCTCGGCGCGTGGCAGTTGCTTCGCGACGCCGCCGAAGCCGACGACCTCTCGTTTGCACAGAAGCGAGAATGGGCTGGCGTTATCTATCGACTGTGCGGCGATCGATATTTCGACTTTCAGGTTGACATGCTTCGGCCGATGATCGAGTCCACAAACGACCTGGACCGGCAGAATCGCCTGTGGAATCAGGCCTACGAACGCTACAGGCGCCGAATCGACCTCGCAGCGGAGCTCCGTCTGAAGCAGGGCCATATGTGGCGGCGGAATGGCGAGCATCGGCGTGCCGGCGAGTGTTATTACTACGTGGTGGAGAACTACATCAACGGCGGGCCGCACGCGGTCCGGGCCTTGCAGTTGGCAGCCCGACAACTCGAGCGGCTCGGCCGGGAACGGGACATTCTGCCGATGTACCAAGAGGCATGGTCCGCGATGGAGACCCCCGACCCGAGAGCGCGGCGATACATGAGGCAAAGCAACTGGTACCGCGTCGGCACGGCCTTCGTCCGGCGACTGGAGAACGCCGGACATCGCGCTCAAGCCGCTGAAATTCGTCAATTGCTGCAATCGCGAGCCGTCGTCAGCCAGTGATCAACGGCTCGTTTGACGCTGAACAAGTCCGGGCCGAAGATACGATCCATAGGAGCCCGACGGGGTCGGGCGACCAGATCTGGGGCCGGGTCTCAATCCGGGACGCCCCCCGCCGGAGCCACTGCGTGATCTGCCCGTACTGCAACGAAGACAATGACAAGGTTATTGACAGCCGCTCTGCCGAGGCCGGCTCCGTCGTACGGCGCCGCCGGCAGTGCCTCATGTGCGGCAAGCGTTTCACGACCTACGAACGCGTCGAGAAGACTGCCCGGCTGATGGTCATCAAGAAAGACGGCAGCCGGGTCCAATTCGACTCGCAGTCCATTCTCCGCGGCGTGCAGTCAGCGTGCGGCAAGCGGCCTATCCCCGAGGAAGCGAAACTCCGGCTTGTTCGCGAGGTCGAAGACGAGTTGCACCGCGAATACGAACGCGAAGTGCCGAGCCATGAGGTCGGCGAACTCGTCGCGGCCAAACTCCGCGCGATCGATGAGATCGCTTACATCCGCTATGCCAGTGAGTACTACGAGTTCAAGACGCTTGGCGACCTGGCGGATGAACTTAATCACCTGCGCGACCGGACCAAGGACCTGCCGAACCAGCAGCCGCTCTTTCAGGACCGCAGCAGCGAAGGACAGGAGGAAGTGCCTGCCGCGGAAGAAGCCAACTGACATCTGCCGATCGACGTATCGGTCGGCCTGCCTCGCCCTTCTGCTTGTGCGTCATCCAAGCAGGTCGAGCACGTTGGACGCGCTGGCATTGGTCATGTTCACGGCGTGAATGCTCGATGCTTCGAGAATCTGAAGCCGTGACTGCTCCGCCGTGGCCTTGGCAAAATCCGTGTCGCGGATGCTTGATTCGGCCGAAGCGGCGTTTTCCATCGTCACTTGAAGTCCAGCGATACGCGATTCGACGCCATATTTCTGCAGCCCCCCAAGCCGGCCGCGAAGTCCGTTGATCTCATCGCGGGCCGCGCGGATGGTCGCCTGCGCTTCACCGAGGTCGCCGTCGACAGTGTTCAACGCATTACCGCTGGTCACGTCGGACAGGGACGTCTCTTTGCCATTGGATTCCAGCGACCCAAGACGGTCGGTCGAAATGGCATCGATCTCAACGGACTGGCCGTCGGCTTCGAGCTTCATCGAACCGTCGAACAGATTCTGGCCGTTGAACCGGGCTGTCGAGGCCGTACGATCCATGGCGTGCATGATGCTGTCGATCTGCATCTGGTTGGCCTGTCGCTCGGCATCAGACATGCCGGCGCTGTTCGCGTTAGCGACGGCCAGCGCCTCGGCTTCGGCGAGTTGATCGGACATGGATCCGAGCGCAATTTCGGCCGTCCGGGCGACATGCCCGGTGCGCTGCAGGGTTTTCAACTCGCCTTCGATGGCCTTGAGCGTGGCCCGCAGGTTCTCCGAACCAATCAGCCCCGCCGGATCGTCCGAGCCGCGATTGATTCGCAGGCCGGTGGCAAGCTGCTCGCCCACCCGATGGAGCGATTGCTGCTGACTGCCGAGGACCCGGCGGGCCAGCATGCTGTTGGCGTCAAAGTTGATTCCACTCATGGCGTCCTTCCCTGTTGCAGGACGTCCGCAGCGACACGGCCGCTGAACCATCCGATCTTCAATCTTCCAATACAACATACGCCCGAGCTGAGATTGGTTGGTTTTTCATTCAGCCCCTGGCCTGCGCCGACCGAAGAATTTCACGGCTTTGACAGGGTCAGCTCGGTTATCCGGTCCTGAACGCGGCTGTACGACCGCAAAACCGGCACCGCCGGCCGAGGCCCGGTACGATTGTGGCTTATGAAGACTCGGCGAATTCAATCCATGTTTAATCGACTGCGGCAGGACGACCGAGCGGCGCTCATGCCTTTCCTGACGGCCGGCTACCCGACGTTGAGCCATCTTGCACCCTTGATCGGCGCCGTTGAACGGGGCGGAGCGTCCGCTGTCGAGATCGGCTTTCCGTTCTCGGACCCGATCGCCGACGGCCCAGTGATCGCGGCGTCAATGCACGAAGCGTTGCAGCTTGGAACAACGCCGGCGGATGTCTTTGAAACCGTTCGGACCGTTCGCCCCCAGACCGACCTCGGTCTCCTGGCGATGGTGAGCGTCTCAATCGTCAACCGCATGGGAGCCGCGTCATTCGTCGCCGAAGCGGCGCGGAGCGGCCTTGACGGGCTGATCGTCCCGGACCTGGATGTTGAGGACAGCGACGAACTCGTGCGACTGGTTGACGAGCACGGTCTCGCTCTGGCCCTGCTGGTGGCGCCGACTACGTCACCTGAGCGGCTGCGGAAGATCGTCAGCCAATGCCGGGGATTCGTGTACGTCCTCGCCCGGGCGGGGGTGACCGGTGAACAGAACATCGCTCCCGACGTTGCCGGGCGACTTGATACGATCCGGGCGGAGACGGACCTGCCGCTGGCCGTCGGGTTCGGCATCTCCACGCGGCAGCATGTTCATGCCGCGACGGAGTCGGCCGATGCCGCGATCGTCGGCTCAGCACTGGTCCGACGGATCGGCGAAGCGGACGATCCAGTGGCCGAGGCCGAGCGAATGACCCGCGAACTGGCGTCCGGACTTCGCGGAGGGAGCCCCGAGCCGGCACAATCGACATGAGGTGACAGGCTGTCCACATTCCGGTATTCTGAAATGGCCGGGCTTGAACAGTGCGTAGGGGGTGCCGGGGACTCCAGCCCCACGCCTTGAGGCGATCGTCCTTTTTCTGTTAAGCCCGGTTGATGATGATCCCTGAAATCCACATACTTTCACGTGGTTGATCGTTTCTTCATGCTCCCCGCCTTGCCCCGATCCTAAAGAGGATGTCCATGACCAGTCATCGACTGGAAGACTACCCCGGCTTTCGAACCCGTTCGCACGACAAAAAGCACCTTGACAGAGTGCCGTCCGGCTCACGCCTGTTCGGTGCGTTGACGTTCTCCGGCGATGTGATGCTCAAGCGCCTGCCGGAAGACGTCTACAAGCAACTCCAGCAGACGATGCATCAGGGCCAGCCGCTCGATGCGTCGGTGGCGAACATCGTCGCCTCGGCGATGAAGGAGTGGGCGATCGAACACGGCGCGACCCACTACACGCACTGGTTCCAGCCCCTGACCGGCCAGACCGCGGAGAAACACGACGCTTTTCTCGCTCCGGACGGCAATGGCGGAGCGATCGAGAAGTTCTCCGGCGCTCAGCTCATCCGCGGTGAGCCGGACGCCAGCTCGTTTCCGTCCGGTGGAATCCGCGACACATACGAAGCGCGGGGCTACACCGCGTGGGACGCGACGAGCCCCGCGTTCATTCTCACCACGCCGGACACCGCCACCCTCTGCATCCCCACGGTGTTCGTGTCATGGACCGGCGAGGCGCTGGACAAGAAGACCCCCCTGCTCCGTTCGATTCAGGCGGTCGGTGAGCAGGCGATGCGTATCCTTCGCATCTTTGGCACCGACAAGGGCGTCACGCAGGTCACCACGACGCTCGGCTGCGAGCAGGAATATTTCCTGATCGACAAGAAGCTCTACGAACAGCGCCCCGATCTGCAACTGTGCGGCAGAACGCTGTTCGGAGCCCCGTCGCCCAAAGACCATCAGCTCGACGACCATTACTTCGGAGCAATACCCGAACGGGTGCTCGCGTTCATGACCGAAGCAGAGCGCCGGCTGTACGAACTCGGTGTTCCGGTCTGCACGCGGCACAACGAGGTGGCGCCGGGCCAGTACGAGGTCGCTCCGTACTTCGAGGGCACGAACGTCGCTGTCGATCACCAGATGATCCTCATGCATGTGCTGCGACAGACGGCCCGGCATCACGGGTTCGTTTGCCTGTTGCATGAGAAGCCGTTCGCCGGCGTCAACGGATCCGGCAAGCACAACAACTGGTCGCTGACCACCGACACCGGCGTGAACCTGCTCGACCCGCGCGATCAGACGCATACGAACATGCAGTTCCTCGTGTTTCTGGTCGGGGTCATACGGGCAATCGACAAGCACGCCGACCTGCTTCGCGGGGCGATCACCAACGCGGGAAACGATCACCGGCTCGGCTCGAACGAAGCCCCCCCGCCGATTATCTCGATCTACCTCGGTGCGATGCTCAGCGACATCCTCGACCAGATCGAGGAAGGCGGTCCGCAGAAAACCAAGCGAGGCGGGACGATCGATCTTGGTGCGCACATCCTTCCGCAGATCCCGCGACACAGCGGCGACCGGAACCGGACCAGCCCGTTCGCGTTCACGGGCAACAAGTTCGAGTTCCGGGCCGTCGGCTCCAGCACGCCTGTGGCGTGGCCGAACACCGTGCTCAACACGATCATCGCAGAGTCGCTCGATGACATCGCCACAGAACTCGAGAAACGCGCCGGCAAGAACCCCACGCCACGCAAGCTCGAAACGGCCGTCAAATCCGTGCTCAAGGACGCGGTCAAGAAGCATCGCCGTGTTGTCTTTGATGGTGACAACTACTCCGAGGAATGGCATCAGGAAGCGGAAGAGCGCGGCCTGCCGTGCCTGCGGACCACCGCCGACGCCCTACCATGTCTCAAGTCAAAGAAGGCGCTGGGGCTGTTCAACAAGTACGGCGTGCTGAACAACCGCGAACTGCGTGCCCGCGTCGAGGTGCTGTTCGATCAGTACATCACGGTCATGTCGATCGAGTCGGAGACCATGATCGACATGCTCCGCAGCTATGTGCTGCCGGCGGCGCTGCGTTTCCAGGCCGAACTTGCGGAAGCCGCGACGGCATCGCAGGCCGCAGGTATTGAATGTCCGGGAACGGTCGAGCAACTGCGTCAGCACGTCAGGCACATTGAGGAACTGCAGTCGGCCATTGCCAATCTGAAGAATGTTGCTTCCCGCAACAACCGGTCGCCCGAAGCGTTGGCCCGGCACATTCGGGACAAGGTGATCCCTGCGATGGATGCCGCCCGCCGGGTGGCCGATACGATCGAACAGGAAGTGTCCGATGACCTCTGGCCGCTGCCCGGTTACTCGGAGATGATGTTCAGTCAGACGTAG
>SLJD01000408.1 GCA_007135295.1 Phycisphaerales bacterium | reverse complement strand
GAACCGCTTGAGCACTTTGCGGACGGCGTTGCGCGAGGAGCCGGCGAAGTCGTCGGCGCTGACGGCGTGGTGCGTGACATTGCACCGCCCTCCTCCAGCGACGAGGATCTTCGCCCCGAGCTTTGCCGCCCCGTCGAGCAGGATGATGCGGTTCGAGCCGCTGCCACGCCGTCGGCCGGCCTGGATCGCGGTCATCAACCCGGCGGCTCCGGCACCGACGATGACCGTCCCGGCCCGCTCGGCGGTTTCGTGTGGCGGCGGCTGTCCCATGCCGGGCAGTGTAGGGACACCCGCCCGATCGCGCATCGTTCCCTTCGATGACGCGATCGGGTGGGTTGCTTGATCACTTCGGCGTCCATTTGCTCAGGAGCACACCCAGATCGGCGCCATCAACCTTGCAATCGCCAGTCAGGTCCGCCGGACAATCTTCGCAGTCATCGCACGTTCCCCAATGCGAGAGCAGCACGCCCAGATCAGCGCCGCCCACGGTTCCGTCACCGGTCAGATCGCCGGGGACAGGCGTGGCTGCACAGTCCCACTTCGCGATATGACTCGACGGCATGTTGCCGGCGGTTGCAAACGTACCGCCGACGTAGAGCGTGGGCGGGCCATCACTTTCAGGGCCGGTCGTCATGCTCCGGACCGTCGGCTCCATGAACCCGCTCATGCCTGCGCCGAGGGGCGCCCACGCCTCGCCGTTCCATTGCGCGATATGCGACGCGGCGACGCCGCCGGCTTCATTGAACCGCCCGCCCGCAAGCAGAATCGGGCCGGTCCCGTCGTCAAACGTTGACAGGGAACTGACCGCGGGGACGATGCCGCCGACTCCACCGCCGACCGGCGACCATGCCGCCCCGTCCCACCTCGCCAGTCCATCAACGGCAACCCCGTCGGCTGTTGCAAATTTTCCGCCGACGTACAGGGCCGGACCGGAACCGTCATCGAACACGGTGCTGGCACTGACCCAGTGATCCATGCCATTACCGAGCACTGACCATTCGCGGCCGTCCCACCGCGCGATGTGATTGGCCGCATGCCCGCCGGCAGAATCGAACTCCCCACCGACATACAACGCGGGGCCGGTCCCATCGTCGTAGACGCTGAGCGATCCAACGGCACGCCCGTCCACGCCGCTGCCGAGCGAAGACCACGACTGTCCATCCCATCTGGCGATTCCGAACGTGTCGGTACCACCGGCGGTGGTGAAATTTCCGCCAGCATAGATCGCTTCGCCGCTGCCATCGTCGAACACGCCGAGCGCGAACACGGATGAGTAGATTCCTTCCCCCACTCCCTTCCCGAGGGCCGACCATGTCTCACCGTCCCATCTGACGATGTTCTTCGCCTCAATGCCGCCGGCAGCGGTGAAGTTTCCGCCAAGGTACAGTGCCGGTCCCGAGCCGTCGTCATGAACGGCCATGGCATATACGCTCGGGTTGTGGCCTTCGAGGTTGGCACCGATCGCCGACCAGTTCTCGCCATCCCATCGCGCAATGCCTTTCATATCCTCACCACCGATTGATGAGAAATCTCCACCGACGTACAGCGCCGGCCCGGATCCATCGTCAAAGACGATCATCTCATGGACAACGTCGTCGACCTCCGCTTCACTGCCGAACGTCGGTTGCCAGGCGTACTCACAGGGCTCGGCTGAAAGCGGCGGAGTGCCCGCTGTCCCCAGGCAGGTCCACACCGACGCCCAGACGACCGACGTCAGACCGGTCAACCGTGCCATGGAGCCGTGATTCGCGTCGGTTCCCACACGAGTCGCCGGGCCAATGCGAACACTGTGAGCGCATACGAAATGTGCCAAGTCGTTCATCAGATGTCTCCCGAATGTGGGCCTGCGAGGCCGTCAGAAATGTGCGTCAATGGGCCGCAGGCAGAATGATGAAATGCGGCGACCAGCAGCCCGCGCCACCGACCGCCACGTGCAGTGTGGCACATGACCGCGCAGCACGCAAACAATTTTTCCCGTTTTCCCTGCGCCGCCGTGGATGCCCCCCGTTCGCCACCCTCCGGCCCACCGAGCAAGCTCGCCCTTCGTTGGCGAGGCCGTCATCGTATGATGGATACTTTGCAGGCGATTCGAACAGTCTTCGAGGCAGTTTCAGGAGGTGAACGTGGCGATGCATCCCGGACGGCAACTTCGCGAAGCCATGCAGCGCGGGACGGTCATGGCCCCCGGCGCGTTCAACGCGCTCGTCGCCCGCGCCGTCGCCCGGGCGGGATTCGAAGCGTGCTACATCTCCGGCGGCGCGACCGCCAACGTCGCCGGCTACCCCGACATCGGGCTCATCACCCTGACCGAAATAACGCGCACCATCCGCGAAATCACGCAGGCCGGCCGGCTGCCCACCATCGTCGACGCTGACACGGGCTACGGCGAAGTTGAATCCGTCGTCCGAACCGTCATCGAATACGAACGCGCCGGCGCAGCCGGCATGCACATCGAGGACCAGGTCTTCCCCAAGCGGTGCGGCCACCTCGAAGGCAAGCAACTCATCCCGGCTGAGGACATGACCGAGAAAATCCGCGCCTCCGCTGAGCGCCGCATCAGCCGTGACTTCCTGCTCATCGCCCGCACCGACGCCCGGTCCGTGACCGGCATCGACGACGCCATCGACCGCGCCAACCGGTACCGCGACGCCGGCGCCGACATGATTTTCCCCGAAGGCCTGCAGAGCGAAGAAGAGTTCCGCCGCGTCGCCGAGGGCTCGCCCGGCCTGCTGCTCGCGAACATGACGGAGTTCGGCAAGACGCCGGACATCCCCGTCGACCGCTTCGCGGAACTCGGCTACGACGTGGTGATCTACCCGCTGAGCATGCAGCGGCTGGCGATGGGGCACGTCGTCCGCGGGCTCGAAACGCTCAAACGTGACGGCACCGTCGCGAACCTGCTCAACGAGATGCAGACCCGCGCAGAACTCTACGACATGCTCGATTACACGCCCGGCGAGCAGTGGAACTTCCCGGATGGATCGGCCGAAACGAGGCCCTCCTCCGCACCGATCCGCCATTCTGGCCTGTAATGTCACGAATCGCCTGACCACCAACCAATCTTGGAACGCACACAAGGGAGAGGACCACCATGCTGCAACAAAACGCCATGATGCTTACCGTCGCTGCACTGCTGTTCACTGCCGCCGCCTCGGCCGACGTGGAAACCCGCACCATCGAGTACGAACACGACGGCGTCACGCTTGAGGGATACCTCGCGTGGGATGGCTCGACCGATCAAACACGTCCCGGCGTGCTGATCATCCACGAATGGTGGGGCCACGATGACTATGCGCAGCGCCGGGCGCGTGAGATCGCGGAACTCGGGTATGCGGCGTTCGCGCTGGACATGTACGGCCAGGGCGTTCGCACCGACGATGCCCAGCGGGCCCAGCAACTTTCCGCCCCGTTTCAGGAAGATCACACGCTCATGCGCAGCCGGGCGCGGGCGGGCCTTGATGTGTTCGCGGAACAGGACATCGTCGACCCGGACCACATCGCCGCCATGGGCTACTGCTTCGGCGGGACGGTCGCGTTGCAGCTCGTCTACGACCGCGCGCTGATTCAGGGCGCGGTGAGCTTCCACGGCTCCCTGCCCGCCCCGGCGCCCGGCGAAGCTGAGCGGATCGATGCGCCGATCCTCGTCCTGCACGGCGCGGAAGACCCGCTCGTCCCCGACATGCAGGTCGCCCGGTTCAAGAACGCGATGGACGACGGCGGCGTGGACTGGCAGTTCATCAGTTACGGCCACGCGGTCCACAGCTTCACCAACCCCGCCGCCGACGGGTACGGCATCGACGGGGCGGCGTATCACGAAACCTCCGACCGTCGCTCGTGGCAGCACATGAAGCTCTTCTTCGAGGAAATCTTTGATCCGGATCCGTAACGCATCCCCTATGACGCATCCCCGTGACGGCCGCCTCGTGCGAGGTCCGGTTCAGCACGGGCAACCCTGAGCCGCAAAATAGACAACGCCCCCTGTCACAACAGGGGGCGTTGTCGTCTGTGGAAGGCGTATCAGCCGACCAGCTCGATCGCGTCAATCACGCGTCGCAGCATGCGGCTTTCGAATTGCACGAGGCCTTGGCCCGCTCGCCGTTGTCACAGCCCTTGCTGCCACAGCAGGAAGCGCAGTCGTGTTCACCGTTCGTGCAGGCGCAGTGCGTGCAGTCATCGTCGCAGCACGCTTCGGCGCAGCAGCAGCACCCCTCGCAGTCATCGCCGCCGCACGTGCATGCTTCGTCAAAGCAGCACCCGCAGCAGCCCTCGCAGCCCGCATCGGGGCAGCAGTCAACGGCGGCCATGGCAGCCATCGGGGCGTTCGCGTCAGCGGTCGTCGCCGTCGTCTCGCACCCGCCAAGGGCCACCAGGCCCGTCAGAACGAACAGTGAAGCAATCATGCGAATCATGTGAAGTTCTCCTTCTTTCGTGTTTCAGAACAGCCGCGGCCGTTGCCGCAACCGTCATTCAAATCTCGCGTGGCGGCCGTTGCACAACGGCCGATCGCCACATGACCCCGGAACGTGCCACGCTGTCACCGCCGCCAACGCGGCGTGGCATCGCCATCGCGGTCACGCGACAACGACTCAGCGCGAACCGGAAAAAAGGAGTTGATTCAATACTGCCAGACAGCCAGCTCCGCCCGATGCTGGTCGCGATCGCGGCAGAGCGGCGGCGATTCGAAACGACGCCGGACCGGTTGCGTCGTCACCCCCAGCCCGACAAGCAGCGACGCCAGCACAACGGCCAGCGGCAGGATGTCGTCAACCGAACCGCGTGGCGACGGGCCGACCGTCACCGGCTCCGGCGGGTGGTGCTGGGTGCAGTGGCACTCGCCGCATGAGTGGTGCGAATGCCCGTGGCAGCCGTGGCCGTCATGAGCCGCGGCCTTTTCGGCTCCCGTGCCATCACAGCACGGCCGGCCGTCGTCGCCGGACTCGCCGCACGTCTCATCCCCGGCCGGCTGCTCATTGTTTCGGTGGTCGGACTCATGCTCATCACAGCAGCCGCCGCAGGGTCCACTCTGATCATGGTCATGGTCATGGCGGTGATCATGCTCTCCGCCGCAGCATGCCGCCCCGTCAGCCGGGCACGGACTGAGGCCGACGCTCATGAGCCAGTCACAATGCGTGCACTGCGTGAGCAACTGGGCGATCAGCGCGATGGTGAGCAGAGGCGACCACATGATCCACTTTCAAGTGTGCGGAAAAAACGGCGAGGGTCAAACGGCTTTCTCAACGGGGGGCGAAAAACAGCAGAAAATCCGATACACCACCGCAAATGCCGGCGCATTGCCACCGGCGTCGTGAGCAACCACTATAATATCGGGCCTTCAGGCGTCAGTCGCCGCGACCTGGCTGGCTGATGTTTGGGACTGCCGGGATCGTCAAGGCGGGGTGAACGACGTTGCTCCGCCGCCTTCGCTTGATGCCGCACCGCCACGCCGGTGCCGTTGCCACGAACTGGAACCAGCCATGACCACGACCAAGGAAAAACCACAGGACACCCGCGGCCTGGCCGGCCAGTCGGTCGGCGACACCGCCGTCTGCTCCGTCAACCAGACCGAGTTGATCTATCGCGGCTACGAAATCGCCGACCTCGCCGCCAACGCCACGTTCGAGGAAGTCGCGTTCCTGCTGCTGATCGGCCACAAGCCGTCCGACGCTGAACTCCGCGAATTCCGAGATGAACTCGCGTCAATGCGGCCGATTCCCGACGGGCTCAAGACATTGCTCAACGACATCGCCGGCGATCCGCCCGCCGCCCACCCGATGGGCATTCTCCGCACCGGCGTGAGTTACCTATCGCACTTTGAGCAGGACACCGAAGACAACTCGCCCGAAGCCGAGCTGCGCAAGTCCAAGCGGCTGCTCGCCCAGATCCCGACGATCATCGGCTACGGACAGATGGTGCGCGACGGCAAGACGCCGGTCGATCCCGACCCCTCGCTCGACCACGCCGCCAACCTGCTGTGGTGCCTGAGCGGCTCCGACCCGTCGGAGCTCGCGTCGAAGGTCATGGACGTCTCGCTGATCCTCTACGCCGAGCACGACTTCAACGCCTCAACGTTCGCCGGCCGCGTCATCGCCTCGACCGAAGCCGATCTGCACTCGGCGGTCATCGGCGCGATCGGCGCGCTCAAGGGCCCGCTGCACGGCGGCGCGAACGAAAAGGCCATGGAAATGCTCGCGGAGATCGACCAGTTCGTCTCGGCCGGGCGGGGCAGCGTCGAGGATTTCATGCACCGCGCCTTCGAAGAGAAGCGCAAGCTCATGGGCTTCGGCCACCGCGTCTACAAGCAGGGCGACCACCGGGCCGGCATCCTGCGCGAGTGGGGCCTCAAGTACGCCAACGACGTCGCTCCCGACACGAAGAAGTGGTTCGACATGGGTGACGAAGTCATCCGCATCATGCTCGAAGAGAAGAACATCCACCCGAACGTGGACTTCCCGTGCGGCATGACGTATTACGCGCTCGGGATCCCCGTGCCCCAGTACACGCCGATCTTCGTCGCCAGCCGCATCACCGGCTGGTGCGCGCACATCATGGAACAGCACGCCGACAACCGCATCATCCGTCCGCTGGCGAACTACGTCGGCCCGGACCTGCGCAAGTGGAACGGGTAAGCCCCTGAGCGAGAACGAAAGGCGGCCGCCGTGAAGGACGCAATGCCCGATATGCAGCGGGACGTCGGGATCAGGCCGGAGCGGCTCCGCGCCGTCGCGGGCCTGATCGACTTGACCACGCTCGAAGGGTCGGACACCCCCGATACCGTCCGCAGGATGTGCGAACTCGCCCGCGAGCCCGGCCGGGACCGGCTGCCCGAGCCGCTGCCGCCCGTCGCGGCGGTGTGCGTCTACCCGCTGCTCGCGCCCGTCGCCGTCGAAACCCTCGCCGGTTCGCCGGTCCGCGTCGCCACCGTGGCGGCCGGGTTTCCAAGCGCCCAGTTCCGCCTCGATGTTCGCCTCGCGGATGTTCAGGCCGCGATTGAAACCGGCGCACATGAGCTCGACATGGTCATCAACCGCGGGCTTGCCATCGACGGCCGCGACGATGAACTCGCCGACGAGATCCGGCAGGTTCGGACGCTGTGCTGCCGGGGCGGGGTGAACGTGCTCAAGATCATTCTGGAGACCGGCGAACTCGGCCCGCCGCGGGCCATCCGCCACGTCGCTGAACTCGCCCTCAATGCCGCGTCATCCGCGCCCGACGCCCCGGCCGTTACTGACGGGTCGGTCTTTCTCAAGACGTCGACCGGCAAGTCGCACCTCGGCGCGACGAACGAAGCCGTCCGAGCGCTCTGCGAAGTCATCCGCGCCCATCATGAATCGACCGGCGTGCGCATCGGACTGAAAGTCAGCGGCGGCGTGCGCAGCGTCGAAACCGTCGCGGAAATGCTCGACATCATCGTCGAGGAACTCGGCGAGCACTGGATGCGGCCCGGCCTGCTCCGCTTCGGCGCGTCGAGTCTGCTTGAAACGATCATCGCCGACCTTGAGCCGGACGAACCGCCGGCATGATCTGCGAGCCAATCACTCAGCCGTCACCCTGATCAATCATCAGGATCAATCATCAGGACCGCCGCGCCGCGGATGGCATCGTGCTTGAGGGCGATCAGCGCATCGTTCGCCTCTTCAAGCGGGAACGTCCGCACGTGGGTCTGCACGCCGACCTCGCCGGCTTCATGCAGAAACGCCCGGCCGTCGTCCCGGGTGTTGTTCGTCACGCTGGTGATGCTCCGTTCGCCGTACAGGAGACGGTACGGCCAGGACGGAATGTCGCTCATGTGAATACCGCCGCAGACCAGCCGCCCGCCCTTGTCAAGTGCCTGAAGCGCCGGCGGGACGATCTCCCCGGCCGGGGCGAAGATGATCGCTGCGTCGAGCGCGACCGGCGGCTGGTCGAACGTGCCGCCAACCCACGTCGCGCCGAGGTCTTCAGCCAGCGACTGATGCCGATCGCGGTCGCGCGTGCAGACGTACACCGCCGCCCCGCGCGCGATGGCGATCTGAATCGCGATGTGCGCCGCCGCCCCGAAGCCGTAGAGGCCGAGCGGTGCGCCCGGCCAGTGACGGATCGCCGTCATCCGCAGGCACCGGAAGCCGATGATCCCCGCGCAGAGCAGCGGGGCGACCTGCTCATCCGGCAGCGCCGCCGGCAAGGGATAAAGAAAATCCACCGGTGCGACGACCTCATCCGCGAAGCCCCCGTTGACCGTCCAGCCGGTAAACGCCGGCCGGTCGCAGAGATTCTCCCGTCCCGATGCGCAGAACCGGCACTGACCGCACGTGCCATGCAGCCACGCCACCCCCACCCGGGATCCAACCGCCAGGGCCGGACCGCCGACCTCGTTGTGCGGCGACTCCGGGCCGAATGCGACGATCTCCCCGACAATCTGATGGCCGGGGATGATCGGCAGGCGACTCCGCTGCGGGTCGAGTTCCCCTTCGATGACGTGCAGGTCGGTCCGGCAGATGCCGCACGCCCGCACGCGGATCAGCGCCTCGCCCCGGCCGGGCGACGGACGAGGGACACCATCGGCAAGACGCAGCGGCCGCTCCTCAATCGATGCGTGACGGTCGAGCACACAGGCGCGCATGGCCCGATCATACGCGACGGCCGCACCGGCCCCACCGGACTCCTGGTTCGGCCGGGGCGACGCCGGCGTGAATTCCGCCGCGAAACTCGCTAAAATCTCTTGAATGTCAGCCGGACACGTCAAAAACGAACCGGTGGCGATGCGCGACTTTGCCATTGAAGCCGCCCGTCTGCTGTCCGATCGCCACTGCGAGGACGTTCTCGTTCTCGACGTGCGCGATCTCAGCCAGGTCTGCCATTACGTCGTCCTTGCGACCGGCACGAGCGATCGGCAGATGAAAAGTCTTGCTTCGGAGCTCGACGACCTCGGCGAGGAACTCGGCCACCGCCGCTTCCGGTTCAGCCGCGACGAGGCGAGCACGTGGATCGTCGTCGACTTCGTCGAGCTGGTGGTGCACCTGTTCGAACCCAACCAGCGGGCGTACTACGACCTCGAAGGCCTCTGGGCCGACGCTTCGCACGTCCCCTGGCATCGTGACGGCGACGACAAGCCGGCCGGCAGGGACACGTCCGGGAACGGAGAATCCGCCGGCGACGATTCAGCCGGAACGGCATAACATTATTGATCACCGGGCCAACCGGAAACCGCCAACTGGGCTTTTCGGCCGCTTCGATTGATCGGCCGGGCCGACGGGCCGATTTGAGCGGCTGTCAGCCCAGTCATCGCCCGAATGCCCGAACCGACCGCCCCCATGCGTTCGTAACGCCGCAATGGCCAACCGCTAAGGATGATTCATGCTTCGCGAAGCCCTGTACGCCAAGATCCACCGAGCCGTGGTCACCGAGTGCAACCCCGATTACATGGGGTCGATCACCATTGATCCGATCCTGCTCGACGCGACCGGCATGCAGATCAATGAAAAAGTTCTCGTCGCCGACTGCGAGAACGGCAACCGCTTCGAAACGTACATTTTCCTCGGCGAGCGGGGCTCGGGCGACATCAAGGTCAACGGGGCCGCGGCGAACCTCTCGGTCGTCGGCCACCACGTGCTGATCCTCTCCTTCTGCCAGCTCACCGCCGAGGAACTCAGCCAGCACCGCCCCAAGGTCGTCATCTGCGACGAACAGAACGGCATCGGGGAGCTGATCGAGTACGAATCATCCGGCTCGATCCACCTCACGTCGACCTCGTAAACCACCAGCCAGCCCCTACCTGACCGCGCGACCGGATCGCGCCACCTGATCGCGCCTGTCACCAAGCACGCCGGCACGGTAAAATCGATGCTGGCCGATGTATGGCGCGCCATCGCATCGCTGCGGATGTTGAACGGCTGAAATGATCAGGCCCCGTTGCGGAACAAGAAGATGCCGGGACATGCCGGCGGTCG
>SLJD01000446.1 GCA_007135295.1 Phycisphaerales bacterium | reverse complement strand
GAATTGGCGTTCACAGGCATGACGCAACCGACACTCCTCGGCGGCCCATTCAGTCCATTCAAGCCCGCCGCCAAAAAAAGGCCCAGGGACGTATGCCCCTGGGCCCGGATGCAATCAGATACGTGGCAGCCGCGTCAATTCGTCCAGTTGCTCAGCAGTACGCCGAGGTCGGCGCCGCCGACCTCACAGTCGCCGGTGAGGTCGGCCAAGCAATCTTCACAATCGCTGCACGGTCCCCATTCACTGAGCAGCACGCCGAGATCCGCGCCGCTCACGGTGCCGTCGCCGGTCAGATCGCCGGGAATGGTGTCGGCTTCACAGACAAGCGCATCAACCAACAGATTGTCAATGCCCGCATTTGTGATCGAAGTCTCGCCGTCGTCCGTGACGGAGAATTTGACGCGGATCGAGTCGGCCGGCTCGATGAAGTCACTGACGAGAAACGACACGTTCTCCCATTCGCCGCCGGTGTCATCCGACGTGTGAACAAGAACCCATGATCGGCCGTTGTCGGTCGATACATACGTGGCAAGCTCGCGGTCATCGCTACTGAAGAACCAGCGGTCGTAGCTGATCACCGCGTTGGCCGAACCAAGTTCAAGCGAAGGCGAGATGAGTTCCGTCGTTCCCCCCTGCACGTTGCAGTTCGAGGGATGCGCGCCGGGCTCGCAGTTCTCGGTGGTGAACGCCTGGCCGTCCGGATCCGGCGAAGCGTCTCCATCCGGTGAGCTGAGTTGCCCGCCGCAGCAGATCGTGCCGTTCGGAACGGCTTGCTCCCATGCGCCACCAGTCAGTGACGAATCGTTTTCGACCGTCCAGTCAGAGACATCACCTTCGATGTCATCGTGATAGGCGACCTCTGTGCCTTCGGCCACAGCGACGTTGTAATGCGAGGTCGGAGCACCGGCCGGGCTGGTCAGCTCAAGTCCTTCTTCAAGACTGGCGCTGACGTAGTAGCTCGCGATCGCCCCGCATTCCATGCTCGGGAACTCGGCCGAGAATGTGTTCGTCCCGCCGGTCGGGCTCATCGGGATGGCTTCGAAGTTGCGACCATCCTCAGAAACGTGAAGTGTGGGGCTTGCGGTATCGAGCGACTGCCCGAAGGGGTCGAATTTCACGACCAGTTCACCGGGATCATCCACAGTGACGAATTCGGGCCGGCCTTCGGGGAATTCGAAGTCGATGCCGAAGCTCGGCTGATTGATCAGGACGGCAACTCCGCCGTCCCCGCCGCATCGGCCGGCAATGATGTCATTCCAACCGTTGCCCGTCAGATCGAAGACGGCAAAATCGAAGGTTCCCCGAATATCGTTGTTCGAGATATTGCCCGTGTCGTGGGTAAACGTCACGTTCGGCGCATCGCCATTGTTGCGGTAGATGTTCGCCGTTGCTGTGCAATTCGTTATGTCAGCGTCGACATCCGCAATCAGGATGTCCTTCCATCCGCTGTTGTTGAGATCGGCAATCACTATGTCGCTTCTGAAGCCGCTCTGCGAGTTGAAATTCGTGGGAGACCAGTCCACAGTGCCGTCAGGGTTCGTCCCCTGGTTCAACCGGTACCGGTCATTGCCATCGTCGACAATCACGACATCGAGACGTCCGTTGTTGTTGAGATCGCTGACGTTGACGAAATACGGGCTGCTGTCCGCAATGATCTGCGACTGATTGAAATGTCCGGGATTCAACGGGTCGTTGTACATCACGCGGGTTTCGTACGGCCCGAGCGACGTGTTCTTGATGATGTCCTTGTGCCCGTTGTCGTTCAGATCGGCAATGACCGCTGAGTTGCCGAAATTTGACTCAAGCCAGGTCGAAGGAATGCGATGACTTTCATCGGTGAAGTACCCGTTACCATCGTTGATCAGAAGGCGATCATCGAAGTCGAGTGTCTGGAAGCCGCCCGAGTCATAGTCACTGAAGTAAAGATCGGGAGCACCGTTGCCCGTCACGTCGCCAGCAGCAACGGCGCAGAAGCGGGGCGCGTGCGGCGTCCCGTCGCCAGCGTTGCCCTCGAACTGCGGAATCCGGCCATCTTCATACCGGAACCCCAGCCACTCACCGTTAACCTCGCCCTTGTTGATGTAGACCCGGGGATAGGAAATGTGCTTGGGGTGGCCATCGCTGAGCGTCGTTGCGGTGATGATATCGAGCCAGCCGTTGCCGTTGACATCTGCCAGGACCACGTCCCGGTCGTTCGTCGGCGTCAAGAATCCGTCGTCACCCGGCACATCGGAATCGGTGGCGTACTCCGCGGTCCGGTCCACGAGCACGCCGTCCACATCCCAACCGTGCTCGATGCCTTCATTCATGAACAAGGCGTTTCGTCGTCTTCCGCTCGACGTGCCGATTTCCTTTCGAACGACAACAAGGTCAATGCGACCGTTCTTGTTCAAATCCCCCCACGCGTACGCCTTTTCGTCCGTATCGTCGGCTCCGACTTCAGGATCGTCGGTGATCCATCGCTGGGATGTTTCATTCTCGAACTGCACCCACTGGCCGTGAGCAGTCCATGCGACGCTGCTACCGGCCAGCAGCCCCACTGCTGTCAGATGTGAGAACTTCATGCATACTCCTCTGGTGTCAGACTCTTTCGTCGTGTGTTCATCGCTGTGCTGTGAGCGTGGCGATATGAACATCGATCCTGCGTATGTCCCGGTCGCTTCCGTTACGGCCCCCAATTGGCCAGCAACATGCCAAGATCCGCTCCGTCAACTTTCCCGTCGTTGTTGAAGTCGCCGACGCACAGGTGAGGTGGCGAATCACATGGCCCCCAGTTGGAAAGCAGTATTCCAAGATCTCCGCCGTTCACCTGCCCGTCTCCGCTCAGGTCGTACCGGTTGCTGTCGCACTCATCCGGAATGCCGCTGGCGTTGTTGTCACTGCTGTCGCCATGGATGATGTCGACGATATCGGGGTTGCCCGATTGGTTGCAGTCCGTCAAGTCCTCGTCATAGGCCATCAGGAAGTATTCGAAGTCGATCAGGTCAACCGCGCCATCCTGATTGATGTCATGTATTGCACAATGATCGTCGGCTGTGTAATGGTTGCCCGGGCCGGAAAAGCATTGCGCGAAATCGACGAAATCTTCGAGCTCGACCACGTTATTGCCGGTTGCGTCGAATTCGGCGCGCCCGAGTGAATCGAGGAAGTCAATGACCTTGGATTGTTCGCTGTCATCGAGCGCGGCGAAAGCCTGGTAGGATGGCTGGGCAGCACTTCCGAATGCACCGTGCCGTTCGATCGCCTGCATCACACGATCCTCGAAGGTGCCGCCACCGATCTCGCCGTTGTGCCAGATCGGATCCCGCACACGCAGGCCCCACAGTGGTGGCGTGCGCATTTCCCGCTGGCCAGCATCACCCTGGGCAATGAAGTCGGCCTGCAGGCCCATGTCATGCAGCAGGAAATCCGAATAGGGTTTGACCGTCTGGTTGCGGAGCGCCTCGGGAATCCCATCATGGCCCGGCGTGGTGAACTCCGAAACGTGACATTGATTGCAGCCGACCTGATTGAACAACGCCTCGCCGGTCATGGCGGACCGGGGCGTCTGTGGCGGTGGTGCGAGGAAGCGTTGGAAGTCGTTGAGGCGTTCGGTAAAGCGAACGCCTTCGTCATCAATCGGTTCCTGCGGGTGATCCGGGCCGAAACTGTCACAGAAATCCATGAGATCCCAGTTGTTGTTCGGCGCCACGGGCTCGTCCAGCACCTCGCTGGTGACGCCCTGCTCCATTAACAGCGCATCGGCCGAGAAACTCATGATTGTTGCGAGTTGCGCCTTCCAGCCGAAACGGCCCACGCGCAACGGCGAGTCCGGGTCCTCAAGCACAGGAACCATGTGCGCCCGGCCCGACCCGCGGGCGGCCAGCGCCAGCAGATCAGCATCGTCGATGGCTTCAACAAGCCCCATGCCCAGCGTCGAATTCGTAATGCGCTGCGCGGTGACGAGGTTCGGCACGTCCGGAATTGTCTCCTGGCAGTCGGGGTGAATCGTCTCGGACTGCAGCAGCGATCCGCCGTATTCTACCAAAGGATCAAACGTACCGTCCGGGTTCTCCACCCCGAATCGTGTGACGGACACGGAACCGGACCCGCCGAGCGGCATCGTGTGGCATGACGAGCAACTGTCCTGGTTGAATCCGGGGCCAAGACCGTCTGCTGCGGTGAAGGGCGTGGAAAAAGCATCCTTGCCCTTCATGAACCGGTCGAGTTCGTCATCTGTCAAACCCGGCAACGGGTCTCCCATCCGCGCCTGTGGCTGAATGTCGGAACGCCCGTCAGCCAACGGCTGACCTCCGCCCGAGGGACCGGGGGATGCGGCAATAGCAATTCCGGTCCCCCCAGCAGCAAGGACCAGAACGAAGAACAGTCGACCAATGGCCGACTCCAACCGCACTTGCTGTGACTTCCCCAAAACCTGTTCTCCTCAAACGGGACCACCCTTCAGCCGGTGGCGACAACCGTGTGCGCTCGGCTACAAAGCAAGGCGACGTGACGCGGCAAATCGGCCTTCCAACCTGTACGATCCGCTGTGCGCATGCGAACGTCGCTGAGTCCCATGATGTCAGCCAGCGTGATACCTCAGTCTTGGTGCGGGCCAAGGCTGAAGAACCTTGAATGCGAGCGGTACCTCGACTTCCCAATCGCCCGTCCGGTCAAGACCGAACCCGTTCAGTCACCGAACCGGGCAGACATCCACTCTTTGCCAGTGTACCCTGATTTCATACCGATGCGAGCATTTTTTTGTAAAACAGGCAGGAAAAGACCGTGCCCTGCGGCTGGCGTCCTGTGGTCGAGGTGCATAAAGATCCACGAGATGACATGGCCCCTTCCACTATCGCACGAACCAGCCCGCTGCCGGAACCATCAGCGACGCACAGCCTCCGTTGGGAGCCTGCACCCACGGGGAGGAGCGACTCGCGCCATCCTTCTCCTGGTGGCGGTGGCGGCAGTGTCAATTGGAGCGATGACGGCGTGTGAAGCCGAACCGCACGATGAGACCCCGGTTCCGGAAGAGTCAGCCGATACAGCCCATCAGTCTGGGACTGGTCCAGACCAATACCCGCTCGCTGCATTTCCCCCACGTGATCCGTCGCTCGGCGACCCGCCTGCGTGGGACGAAGACATGACGATGACTCTCGACTTCATCAGGCAAGGGAACTACAGCATTGCCCGTGAACGCCTCGACCTGCAGCTTGAACATCAACCAACGTCGGGCAAACTCCATTTCCTTGCCGGGTTGATTCACCACCGACAGGATGATTACGGGCGGGCGAGGCCGTACTTCGAACAGGCCATCGCACTCGAGCCGGATTACAGTTCCACGTTCTATTTCTACGGCTATTGCCTGTACTACCTTGGCGAACTTGACCGGGCCCTGATCACATTCGAGGAGCATCTGCGTCACGTACCGGATGAGGGGGACTCACATTTCGGCCGCGGCATCGTGCTGCTTGAACTCGGCGAGCTTGATGAGGCCGAATCCGCGCTCAACCGTGCGATTGAGCTTCAGCAGGACGAATCCGGCCGGGGGCATGAGGTTTCCAAAGCGCACACGCGGCTTGGCGACGTCGCCCTTCAACGAGGTGAATACGAAGCAGCACGTGACACGCTCGAAGCAGCCATCGAAGCGGATCCGCGGCATCCGGAGCCTTACTTCAAGCTCAGCCAGGTCCATCGCCGACTCGGTCATGAGGAAAAGGCGGATGAGATGATGCAACGGTACGAATCGATTCGGTCCGGTGAAGAACCAGGCGAGGGGCCGCGATGAGCAAGGCAGTGCCGGCCGACCGAGGATTTTCGAAGGCGCTGCGTTGGGGGCTCTGCGGTACCGTCGTGGCGGTGCTCTTGGGGTGCGGCGATAGCCGGTCGGATAACGTCGAAACCACATCCGATCAGCAGACCACCCGAACGGCGCGTGGCGCTGAATCTGAAGATACCGGCGCGGCAACATTCCGCTTCACTGATGTCGCGGAACAGGCCGGCATCGATATGACGCTGACCGCCGGGCGGATGCCGTCCACCGAACTGATCGAAGTCAAGGGCGGCGGGCTGGGTCTGATCGACTTCAACAACAACGGCCGACTTGATGTTTTCATCCCGAACGGCGCGTACCTCGATGCGCCGGAAAACGGCCCCCCGGGCCGGCTGTATGAGAATCTCGGCAACATGCAGTTCCGGGACGTCACCGATCAGGCAGGCGTCGGGCTGACACGCTGGGGCATGGCGGTGGCAGTCGGCGATTACAATGCATCTGGGTATGACGACATCTTCGTCGCCTGCTACGGCCGCAATGTCCTGTACCGAAACAACGGCGATGGAACGTTCACCGACGTCACCGAGCAGGCCGGCCTTGCTGACGATGATGGATGGAGTGCATCCGCCGCCTTCGCCGATCTCGACGGCAACGGACTCCTCGACCTCTATGTTGCCAACTACGTGGAATACGACGTGGCTGATCCGCCTGATCGCGTCATGTTTCGTGGGGTTGAAGTGTTCGCCGGGCCGCGCGGACTGCCCGGGCGGCATGACCTGCTCTATCGCAACAACGGTGACGGGACATTCGAGAACGTCTCCGAGTCATCCGGCATCCGCGACGTCGAGCCGAGTTACGGCCTCGGCGTGGTCATGCTTGATTTCACGGGCGATGGGCATGCGGAGATTTATGTCGGCAATGACTCCATGCCGAATTTTCTGTTTCAGCGCACGGATGACTGGCACTACGAAGAAATCGGGATGCGGACCGGCATCGCCACCAATGCTGACGGCGCGGCCCAAGCGACCATGGGGATTGCCATCGGGGATGTGACGGGCAATCACTTGCCGGATGTCTTCACGACGAATTTCTCGAGTGACACGAACACCCTGCACGTCAACCAGGACGGCCGGTTCTTTGACGATCGCACACAGGCAGCAGCGCTTGGCGTGATCAGTCGACCGTATCTCGGCTGGGCGTGCCAGTTCTTCGACTTCAACCATGACGGCCGCGAAGAACTCGTGGTGTTCAACGGCCACATCTATCCCGAAGCGACCCCGGAAACCATGAACACCACGTATCGGCAGGAGCCGCTGCTCTTCCGCCGAACGAACTCACGTTTCGAGCGCGTTGCTGATGAATCCGCGGGATCGTGGCTGCAGAACGCGACACTCGACCGCAGCGCCGCGTTCGGTGATCTGGACGGCAACGGCGCGATCGACATCGTGGTCGGCGAACTGAACGGCCCGGTCCGCGTGCTCCGCAACGAGGCGGCCGACGGTGACTGGCTTGTCGTCGAACTCCACGACACGCGGGATGGCATCGGCAACCGCCGCGGTCTCGGCGCGCGGGTCCGCGTCGAGTCAGGCGACGATGTCCAGACGCGATGGATTTATAACGGAGGAAGTTTTCAGTCCACCAGCGCTCCGTACGCCCATTTCGGCCTCGGCGCTCCCGATGAGGACATCGCCCGTGAGGTGACCGTTCACGTGGACTGGCCCGACGGCCACCAGCAGACCATCGAGCAGGTCTCAGCCAATCAACGGATCCAGATCACACGAGGCGATGAAGGATGAGGTCACGCACCGTCGGCCGGGCGGTCAATCGTTGACGCGGTGCCAGTCCGCAAGTTCCCGAGCGAATCGCTGCGGCGATCGGCCGTGCGTCGTGCCGAGCGCCTCCTGCCACCGCTCCCCCTTCATGACGGCCGCCGCCCAGTCTGCCGTCGCGGCCTCGTCGCGGCGCATCATTCCTCGCACCGCCAGGTATCCGATCGAGGCGGTCAATTCGGCGGAATCCTCGTGGCCGACGTCGCCGGCGGGCGTCGTGAGTACCTCGTGCACGTCCCCGCCACTTCGTATGTATTGAAGCCCCGGCTCCCGCAACGCTGCGTCAACGGCCGAGTCATCCAGATCAGCCATCGCCCAGTACCAGGCAAGTCCGTGCTCCGCCCATGGGGGCAGACTGCCGGGCGCATGGCAGAGGTGCAGCGCGGCCCGGACGACGGCATGCGAGCGGTGCAGCTTATGGGGCAAGGCCTGGCCGGAGCGCTCCGGTCCGGTGAGCACGATCGCTACCGGGCCGTCAAGGTGCAGTGCCACAGCCGGTCCGGTGACGGCGTTCGCGTCTGAAACTGCCGCATGGATGAGCTCATATGTTTCCCGGCTGGCGAACTCGAACTGCACGATCGGCTGCCAGGCGATGGCGCAGTCTGGTTCAGCCCCGATCCACTCAATGACCCGCTCGATGAGTCGGCCCGACTCGCGGGCGGCGAGACGTCGCTCCGCCTTATCGGTATCAGCGTACACGACCGCCGGGCCGGAGCGCGTCGCGGCTTCGGGAATCTGAGCGAGGGCACCGATACGGGACGTCTCTTGCGACAGCCGCGCAGCGGCTACTTCACGTTGGCGATCCGCCCACTGGTCCCATGGCTGCGCACGCCCCGCCCCGCCCGACGGCTCGGCGTGCGCAGCCCATTCGTCGCCCCGAGCAAACACATTCGCGGCCGGGTCAACCGCCTCGACGGCTGCCCATGACAGACCACTTGCCAGAATGGCAGCACAGATCGGACTCATTGAACAATCAGCATACAAAGATCCGGTCGATTGATGGTATGGATTTATCATCGTCAGCCGCCGTATGACCGAAAAGAAGGTGTCCAGATGGTTTTCGGTGTCCATCGCGGTGGTGAACCACGATGGCCGGGCATACCGTTTGTGTGGGAAGAGGCCGAAGGTCTCATCAAGCGTCCGGAATGCGGGCGTGCCTCGTTCCACCCCACCGGTCACGGAGCCGGTATGGAGGTCTGACATGTTTGAACGGCTCACGGATCGTGCCAGAAAAGTCATGGCGTTGGCGAACCAGGAAGCCCAGCGCTTCAACCACGAATACATCGGCACCGAGCACATTCTGCTCGGGCTGGTCAAGGAAGGTTCAGGCGTCGGCGCGAACGTCCTGAAGAATCTCGGCGTCGACCTGAGACGGGTGCGCCTTGAGGTCGAAAAACTCGTCAAATCCGGCCCCGAGATGGTCACCATGGGCAAGCTCCCGCAGACCCCTCGGGCCAAGAAGGTGATCGAGTACGCCATCGAGGAAGCCCGGAACCTCAACCACAACTACGTCGGCACTGAACACCTGCTGCTCGGCCTGCTCCGCGAACACGACGGCGTGGCCGCTCAGGTCCTCATGAATCTCGGCCTCAAGCTCGAAGAGGTCCGGGAAGAGGTGCTCAACCTGCTCGGCGCCGGTGTGGAATCCGATGAGGGCACCGAGGCCCCGGAATCGGGTAGCGGCGAGCCCGGCACATCCCGCCGGCAGGGCAAGAGCAAGACGCCGGCCCTCGATAGCTTCGGCCGCGACTTGACCGAACTGGCCAAAAGCGGCGAGCTCGACCCGGTCATCGGCCGCCAGACGGAGATCGAGCGGCTCATTCAGGTCCTCTGCCGCCGCACGAAGAACAACCCTGTTCTGCTCGGCGAAGCCGGAGTCGGCAAGACCGCCATCGTTGAAGGCCTTGCGCAGAAGGTCGTCGATCAGGAAGTGCCCGACATCCTTCAGGACCAGCGGCTTGTCGTGCTCGACCTTGCCATGATGGTCGCCGGCACCAAGTACCGCGGTCAGTTCGAGGAGCGCATCAAGGCGGTCATGAACGAGGTCCAGCGGGCCAAGAACGTCATCCTGTTTATCGACGAACTTCACACGCTCGTGGGAGCCGGCGGCGCCGAAGGCGCCATTGACGCGTCGAACGTTCTCAAGCCGGCCCTGGCGCGAGGCGAGATCCAGTGCATCGGCGCGACTACCTTTGATGAATACCGCAAGTACATCGAAAAGGACGCCGCGCTCGAACGACGCTTCCAGCCGATTGCGGTTGAACCGCCCAATGCTGAAGACGCCGTGGAGATTCTCAAGGGACTCCGCGACAAGTACAGTCGGCACCACCGCGTGAACATCACCGATGAAGCGCT
>SLJD01000264.1 GCA_007135295.1 Phycisphaerales bacterium | reverse complement strand
TTTCATATCGAACAGACGCCTTGGCACAGAGCGGGAATGCGGCTATGCTGATCGATGCGTCGCCGCCTGCGGAACGGGCGGCTGCTGATTCAGCAACCACGACGGAAAGGAAGTCCAGTATGTCCCGATTCGGTGGCAGCCCCCGCCAGAACACGCTCGTCAAGACCGGCGCCAAAGGCAAGCCCTACGTCGACTACAAGAACGTCGAAGACCTGCGCCGCATGATGACGCCCAACGGCAAGATTTACTCCCGCAAGCGGACCGGCTCGAGCGCCCGCGAACAGCGAATGATTGCCAAAGCCATCAAGCGAGCCCGTTACATGGCCCTGCTGCCGTATACCAGCGCCACCCTCTGAGCCCCCGGAAAAGCCCCCGGAATAGCCCCCGAAAGGAACCCCCGGAAATGCGGCGGGAATGCCCCCGGGGGAAATCGCTTCCGATGCTGTTCCGGGGGACCGGCTCACCGCCAGCTCAGAGGCCCGCGCAAAAGGGCAGGCAATCGCCTGCCTGATCGCTGCATACTGACCGCGGCTTTGTGCGTATAGAGACATGGTATGAAGCAAGATCGCCGACCAAACGGCTTCACCATGCTCGAAGTGCTGATCTACGTCGCCATCGTGGCGGTGCTGCTCAGCATTCTCCTGCCTGCCATGAATTCTGCCCGGTCGCTGAGCATGCGGTCGGTCTGCGCGGACAATCAGCGGGAACTCGGCGTCGCCCTCGCGTCGTATCTGGAAGAACACAGCGAGTTTCCCGGCGTCGCGTACCAGCCGAGCTGGTGGTACGGCGGCGTTCGCTACTCATCCGTGACCGGCCGGGCGAACATCGACCACGGCCGGCCGCTGAACCCCTACGTTTCCCGGCTGAGCAACTCGACGGAACCGCACGAACTGCCCCGGCCGTTCTGCTGCCCGGCCGACGCTGGCATCACCGACTCGACCGGCCTGCTCGGCACTGGCAGCCGTACCGCCTGCGAGGCGTTCGGCACGAGCTATCGGGCCAATCCTCGGCTCTTCCACGCCCGCGAGACCGATCTCCATGGTGCGGCTCGCGGCGTACGGGCCGGCGAAATCACCGCCTCCCCGTCCCGGCTGCTCGTGCTTGGCGATCCGGTCTGGTACGAGACCCGTGCTGACACCGGCCGCAACGCGGACTGGCACGGCGAGGAAGGCCACGGCAACCTGCTGTTTCTCGACGGCGCGGTCCGCTTCCAGGCCGTCGGCCGCGACGACACGGGCGGCCCGGTGCTCTTCGAGCCCGATACGCCGAGCGGCCGCCGCCCTGTCGGCGAAGCCGAGACGATGTTCAAGAATGCAACCCTGCCCCGCCGCTGACGCCCACTGCACGGGGCTGACGGGCCGGCCGATTACCCAATCGTTGCAATGACCTTGAGCTCCACCGCGATCGGTGTGGGCAGCGCCCCGACCTCGATTGTCGTGCGCGTCGGGTTCGGTTTGCCCTCGCCGGCGAAATACTCTGCGTAGAGCGTATTGAACGCCTGGAAGTCACGCTTCATGTCCGTCAGGAATACGAGCACATCGACGATGCTCGACCAGTCCGCCCCGGCGTCTTCGAGCACCGCCCGCACGTTCTCGAAGCATGAGCGGCACTGCGCCTCGATGTCATACGACACGACCTCGCCCTGCTCATTGAGCGTGACGCCCGGAATCACCTTCGAGCCGCGCTGACGCGGGCCGACGCCGGAGAGGAACAGCAGATTCCCCGCCCGGCGGGCATGCGGATACGCGCCGACCGGCTCCGGCGCCCGCGATGACATGCTCGATGTGCTGGACGATGTGCTGGACATGGCCAGAAATCCCCTAACTCACTGAACAAGATGCCGAAGACAGTCCCTGCAACAAATGAAACAGTACCGGTCTCAGCCGGCCCGAATGATCATCGGCCACTCCCGCCCGCAGCATCGACTCCCCCGGAGCGCTTATCGAAATCGTTCGTACTGCTCCTGCCAGCTTCCACCGCGGTCCGAGTCCTGCCCCGGCGTCAACTGGATGAGCAGCACCCGATCGGCGTCGGCGGCGGGCAGCGACTCTCGATGTTCAATCGAGCGGTAACCGGCTTTGCGGGCGACGATCTCCCACTGCTCGTCCATCCACCCCGCCCCGAACTCATCGAGTGTGACTGTGAACGTTCCATCGTTGCCGGAGAACACCCGAGCCGACTCCGCCTGCCCCGGCCGGTCCGGATCGCGGCGGACAAGCACCTCGGCGGAACTGACCGGCAGTTCATCCAACCGCGGATCATCAGCATCGACGAACGCAATCATCGGCGTGGGGCCGGTGATGGTCTTTCCTTCAATAACGTAATTCTGACACCCGGCCAGCCCGATCATCGCGACCCCCCAGGCTACGACGATCGCCCGGCCCGGCCATCTTCCCGTCATCAGCACGGTTCGAGTTCCTTTTCAGGTCGGTTCGGGAACGTCAACCGCCAGCCTCCGACGGCCGGCTGTCGTCCGCGGTCTCATCCGAAGGTGCGGGCTCACCGGTTGCATC
>SLJD01000102.1 GCA_007135295.1 Phycisphaerales bacterium | reverse complement strand
TACGACCGCGCGGCGCTCAACCTCGATGAGGCGACCGTCCGGCAGTACCTCGACGAAAACCGGCCGCACGTCATCCGGTTCAGGATCCCCAATGAACCCGTGACGTTCCACGATGAGGTGCGTGGCGAAATCACGACTGAGCCGGACGACCTTGACGATTTCGTCATCCTCAAGGCCGACGGCTGGCCGACCTACCACTTCGCGGTGGTCGTCGATGATGAACTCATGGGCGTCACGCACGTCATCCGTGCTCAGGAGCATCTGACGAACACGCCCAAACACGTCCTGTTGCAGCAGGCGCTCGGCTTCCGCACGCCGACGTACGCGCACGTCTCGGTCGTGACGAACCCCGACGGCTCGAAGATGTCCAAGCGCGATCAGGACAAGGCCCTGCGCAACGCGGTACGGGAGATGAGTCTCGACGCCCCGCCGCCGGAGATCGGCGCCGATCAACTCTCGATCCGCGACGAGCAGTGGGCGTGGTGGCTGGAAAGCAAGGACCGCCAGCTCGACACGAACGACGCCCACGCCCTCGCCGAGACACTTGACGTCACCCTCCCGGAGATCAACGTCGAGGACTTTCGCCGCAATGGTTATCTGCCCGATGTGCTGATCAACTACCTCGCACTGCTCGGGTGGAACCCCGGCGGCGACGTGGAGAAATTCGACCGGCACTTTCTCGTCGAGCACTTCTCGCTCGACCGGATCATCAAATCGCCAGCAAAGTTCGACCGCGAGAAGCTGCTTGCCTTCAACCTCGACGCGATTCAGGCGATGAGCGAGGACGACTTCGTCCGCCGGCTGCGCGAACACGCCGAGAGGTATCACGGCAAGTTTCTCGATGCGCTCGGCGATCGTTTCGATCTCTTCGCACGGGCGAACCAGTCGCGCTGCAAGACGCTCGACGATCCGTTCCGCACCGACCAGTTCTTCCTTCTCGACGACGACGCGATCACGTACGAATCGAGCAAAGCCGTCCGCAAGGCGATGGCCGGCGGATCGCCAACGGGCCTCGAACACCTCGAAGCGATCCTGCCTCGGCTCGAAGCGATCGAGAACTGGACGGCTGAGACGGTGGAAACCGAAGTCCGCGCCTACGCCGACGAACGAGCGGACGGCAAGCTCGGCAAGGTCGCCCAGCCGCTGCGCATCGCGGTCAGCGGCGGCCCGGTCAGCCCGGCGATCTTCGAGACGCTGGCCATCCTCGGCCGGTCATCGACCGTCAATCGCATCCGGCACTGCCTCAGCCGGCGCGAATCGCTCGCCCACGTGTGAAACGTCGGCGGGTTCGATTGCGGCATGATCGCCGCATCAGTGCGGCCGCTGCGCTGGCGGTTACTCCACGGTGACGCTCTTGGCGAGATTGCGCGGCTTGTCGACGTCCTTGCCGCGCAGCACCGCCGCGTGGTACGCGAGCAACTGAAGCGGCACGACCGTCACGAGCGGCTGGAGCGGCTCGGCGACGGCCGGGACGTAGAAGACATCCTCGCAGTGACGGCGGATCTCGTCGTCCCCCTCGGTGGCGACTGCGATGACGTGCCCGCCGCGCGACCGCACCTCTTCAATGTTCGAGATGACCTTTTCGTACTGGCTGTTGCGCGTCGCGACGAACACGACGGGCATGCCTTCGTCAATCAGCGCGATCGGGCCGTGCTTCATTTCCGCGGCCGGCATGCCTTCGGCGTGGATGTAGCTGATCTCCTTGAGCTTGAGCGCCCCTTCCAGCGCGACGGGGTAGTTGTACCCCCGGCCGAGGAACAGCCAGTTCTCGCGGTTGATGTATCGCGCGGCCGCGTCGCGGATCTGGTCGCTGAGCTGCACCGCCTGCTCGACGTGCTCGACGACGCGTTCGAGTTCGCTGAGCATCCTCCCCACGTAATCAACCGAGAGGAATCGCCGCCGGCCGATGAACGTCGCGAGCAGCGCCGAGACCATGACCTGGCCGAGAAACGCCTTCGTTGACGCCACGCCGATCTCCGGGCCGACGCGGAGGTACACGCCGGCGTCGGTCTCGCGGGCGATCGATGAGCCGACGACGTTGACCAGCCCGAGGCCGAGCGCGCCGCGCTGTTTGGCTTCCTGAAGGCCGGCGAGGGTGTCAGCCGTCTCTCCCGACTGGCTGATCGCCACGCAGACGGTCCCGTCCTCGATGATCGGGTTGCGGTAGCGGAACTCGCTGGCGAACTCGACCTCGGTGGGAATCTTGGCGAGGTCTTCCATGAGGTACTCGCCGACCATTGCCGCGTGCAGCGCCGTGCCCTGGCCGAGAAAAATCACCCGCCGGGCCTTGACGAGTTCGCGGGCGTACGGGGCGAGTCCGCCGAGCACGACTTGCCCTTCGCGCGGATCGATCCGGCCACGCAGGCACCGCCGCAGCGCCTGCGGCTGCTCGCAGATCTCCTTGAGCATGTAGTGCGGGTATTCGCCAAGCTCGATCTGCGAGAGATCGAATTCGAGCTCACGGACCTGCGGCGTGATGGGGACGTTGTCGATCGTCGTTGTGCGGAAGCTTTC
>SLJD01000431.1 GCA_007135295.1 Phycisphaerales bacterium | reverse complement strand
TGGAACGCCCACCCGACGCCCCCCGAGATCGCCGCCCCCCCCGGCGACGGACCGGTCATCTTCCACGGCCACTGCCACCAGAAAGCGTTGTGGGGCGCCGAATCATCCGCCGCGCTGCTTCGACGCATAGTCGGCGACCGGCTCCAGGTCCTCGACAGCGGCTGCTGCGGCATGGCCGGCTCGTTCGGCTACGCGACCCATCGCTACGACCTTTCGATGCGCATCGGCGAACTGTCCGTCTTCGACCCGTTCCGCGATGCCCCGGAAGCGATCGGCCTGGCTACCGGCACAAGCTGCCGCCATCAGGTTCACGACGCAACCGGCATCCAACTGCACCATCCGATCGAGTTTGTCGAGCGGTGCTTGAAAAAGTAAATCCCCTCTGTGACTGCCCGATACCGAGCCCGATACTGGCCCCGATACTGGGCGAGCCAACAGATCCCCACCGCGTCGTTGCCGCCGCACTCTCGCGACAACACGCTCAGCCGGCCGGTCAGGTCCATGAACGGGCCGGTTGATGGAGTCACTTTCATATCTTCGCTTGGATAGTTGGCGTGTTGGCGCTTGGATGCTCGGCACTTTGATAGCCGCGTCCAACGTGAACGGCGTAACGCTGCCCCACGGTCTGCCGCCCGATCTTATGAGAACGTCCGTGGCAGGACTCGAACCTGCAACCTTCGGCTTCGGAGGCCGACGCTCTATCCAATTGAGCTACACGGACTTGAGTAACACGAAACATTACGGGACATTCGGCCAGGATGAAGCATCGTACAACGGCTTCATCCGCGAGCACGACCCAATGCGTAGCCCATTATATCAGTCATCGAGCGGGACGCGAACTCATGCGGGTGATACAGGCCGCAAGGCCCGGACAACCGCCTCATTCTCCCTGGACTTTCCAACTCCGCAGGTTCAGTCATACCGGGGGCTGGTCGATGGCGCGATGGTAGTGACTGACACCCGGCTCAACCCCAGTGGAGTTTTCACATGAAGCTGTCCCTGTCACTTTGCCTTGGTACCGTCGCCGGCGCAGCATTGCTTGGCGGCTGCTCGACGGGCTCGCCGAATCATGTCCACGTGGCTGACGGATTCTTCGATCCGACACGGATGGCGGCCGACTTTGACGGCGAGGCCGGGACTGATAACGCCCCTGTCATTCGTCTCGCGGCAGGCGATGCGCTCGGCCAGGCGGTTTTCGATTACCACCACGCATATGTGCTGACAAATCGCAGAAGCGAATCAGAAGCCATCTACACGCGGGCTGATTGACATCCACAACGACCGGATCATCAGGGAACAAGGCGGGCGCTTCACACCACGAACGAACTGGCATACCGACACCTGAGCCGACTCATTGCATCGGCTCGGTGATCAGTACGCCAGCGTGCCGATGAAGTGAACCCGGTTATCGCCGGATTCAACATCAGCGCGATCGACGTCACTGAGGGCGAAGCCCCAGTCGAGTCGGGCGCTGAGATTGCGCTTGACCTGAAATTCGACGCCGATCCCGGCGCCGATCAGTGTCTCATTGGACTCAAAGAAGAACCGGTCGTTGTTCATGGAGCGACCGACATCAACGAAGGCTCGCAGGATCAGGTCCCAGTCCGGACGGCCGTAGGTGTACTGCGGCGCGAATCGGAACGGCTGGCCGAAGAGTTCACGCGGCTCCGCCTCCACGCCGAACGCACGCGGCACGTGAAAGCGGTATTCGACGTTGCCGATGATGACATCGTCACCGGCCACAATGGATTCGGGATACCCGCGCACCGTGTGAAAACCCCCGACCACCTGCTGCGACTGCGGGATGAGGCGACGATCGAAAGAGTATTGGCCCCGGGCCCCAAGCGTCAGCTCATGCGCGAGCGTGGGGTTCTGCTCCGGGTCCGGCCGATCGAGGGCGTCGGGATTGAACAGCGGCTCCAGGAAAAATGCGTGGTTGAGGTCCCATCGCAGCGTCGCCCAGTTGCGATCGGGATCGAGCCGGCCAAGCCGATTCAGTTCCTCTTCGTCGGTGCTGGTGAACGATCCATTCTGGTATTCGAGTGTCAGACTGCCAAGCGTGCGGAACCACTCGGCCTCCCGTTCCAGACGCAGGCCGACGTACGGGAACAGGAACTGCTCCTCGCCTTGAATCTGGACCGCCTCGTTGTTGACGCGAATGTTTGAAAAGCGGAGACCGGCAACGGCGTCGAGGAATAACTCGTTGTGCTGTAGGAAGTTGTACCGGAGATCGGCACCAGCGGCCCACGAGCGCCCCTTGAAACGGTCATCGAATATGCCGACTTCAGACGCGGTGTACCGGCTGTACCCACCGAATACGCGCCACCGGAGTCGATCATTGTCCATGAACGGCGCTTCATAGGATGCTGACACGCCATGGACATCCTCAAAGTTCGTCGTGACGTATTCGAGATTCAGAATGTCGTCATTGCCGGTCAATTGCGTGTGCATCAGTCCAAAACGCTGCCGCCACCGCCCGGTCTGGCGTGTACCGGTATTGGAGGTCTCGAAGTACCACAGCGCCGGACGATTCTCGGCAACGAGGTAGTCCAGTGCGATTCCCCCGGGCTCCTCGCCGGGGCCGATGCTCGCATCAACGCGACGGCCGGGATGGCGGCCGAGGTACCACATGTACTCGTTCAACCCCTGTCGTGAAAGCACGTCACGACGTTCTTCATGCGGCTCGACATCCGGATCATGCGGCTTGTATGGCGAGCGAAGTCGAATGCGCTCGTGCTCCGGATGGTTAATCCGCTCTTCCTCGTCGATGCGGTCTCCGGATGCAACCGTCCGCAACTCGGTGACGGCCCCGATGATCATCAGCAGTTCGATTGTCAGATCGTCAGGGTCACGCCGATCGCGGAGCTGCTGATCGATCTGCTCAGGATTCACCTGGACATATACCCCCACGTAATCACGCTCGGTGAAGTATTGGCGGACCCGCCGGACGATTTCGAGGATTGCGGTCGAAGCGAAGTCCCGTTCGACCCCATCGTTGAAATCGGCAAGTCGATAACGCAAGGGCTCGTGATCCGGCCATCGCAGGACACGCTCGCCATCCTCGATAACGAAGTTGCCCTGATCATCAATTTCATATGGACCGATCAACCCTTCATCGGTCCGGTACAGCTCCACTTCAACATTGAGCAGCCGCTCGGCGGGCGGAAGCTGCGGATGGTCGACCATCGGAATCAATCCAAAGTCATCTTCCATCGGGTAGCGGGGAATCAGCCGATTGACCGGAAAGATCATGCCATCAATCGCTTCCGCATCGGGCTGAGCGCTACCGGCCTCGATCGCTGCCGGCCGCATCTTGCCGTACGCAGAGTGTCCAGGGTGGGCAACGTCGGCGGTCAGCACTGCCGCCAATACGACCGCGAGTGCCCACAACGTGAAATGGTTGTCCGGTTGCCTGCCTGCCCCAGTTCCTGTCCGCCACATATGATCTACTCCAAGTACCGGGCCTGCGATGCCCGGCTGGCGTCCAATGGTTCGCCCATTGAACAGATGCGCAATTTGGACCTTCTGCCCTTCTTATCGCCCGCCTGTGGATCGATTCATCAAAACCGCCCCGAACCGCCATCCGCCGCTGATACCAACTGTTTTTGTTTGGGACATCTGCGGATAGCCACAGGTAGGCCGAACAGAACCAGTGGAAAAACCTACCATGCCCTGGCTCCATCTGTCAAAAAGCAGGTTGATCGCCTACGTGGTCGCCGGAAGCTGATTTGGCTGATGCCGCCCCGGCGTGGTACATTCCACCATGCCCGTCTCAGACCACTCCTCCACCGCCGGTTCGGGACGTCACAGCGAAGGCCTGCTCCAGCGCTTCGGCCCCTCGCAGGACGCGACCGAGTTCTACTCCCCTGTTCCCAACGGGTATCAGCACGGTCGGCACAAGTACGTCGTGGTGCTCGGCACCGTGATGAGCGGCCTCGGCAAGGGCATCTTCAGCTCGTCACTCGCCAAGCTCGTTAAGGATAAAGGCCTTTCCATCGCTCCGATCAAGATGGAGGGCTATCTGAACATCGACTCCGGCACGCTGAACCCATACCGGCATGGTGAGGTCTTCGTCCTCGATGACGGCACCGAGTGCGACATGGATCTCGGCACCTATGAGCGTGTGCTTGACCAGAACCTCACTCGCGCCAACTTCGTCACATCCGGGCAGATCTACACCGACATCCTCGAACGTGAACGCAAGGGCGAGTACCTCGGCCGGGACGTGCAGATGATCCCCCACGTCACCGGCGAGGTGAAACGCCGGCTTCGACAGCTTGCAATGACCGGCGGGCCGGATGGCTCCCCTGCCGATGTCGTCTTCATCGAAGTCGGCGGCACCGTCGGGGATTACGAGAACGGGTTCTACATCGAAGCCCTCCGCGAGCTCGCCTTTGAAGAAGGCCCGCAATCGGTCTGCTTCGTCGCCCTGACGTACATCATTGAACCGGAGATCCTCGGCGAGCAGAAGTCCAAGGCCGCCCAGCTCGGCATCAAGCGGCTGATGGAAGCCGGCATCCAACCGCACATCGTCTCCTGCCGAGCCCACCACGAGGTGTCCGAGACCGTCAAGCAGAAGATCGCGATGTTCTCCAACGTCCCGATCAACCGCGTATTCTCCATGCACGATCGCGAGTCGATCTACACGATTCCCGAAGACATGCGGGCGGAGGGTCTCGACCGCCAGATTCTTTCCATTCTCCAGCTGCACGACCGCGTCGACGTTGTCCACGAGGACCAGTCCCGGAACCGCTGGAACCAGTTCACCAACCGGCTCCGCGCCCGGCGGAACGTCACGATCGACCTCGGCCTGACGGGCAAATATGCGGCGCTGCGCGACGCCTACGCCTCGATTGAAAAGGCAATCGAACACTGCTCGGCGCACCTCGGCATCGACACCCGGATGCACTGGATCGACACATCCGAACTGACCGCCGCCTCCGCGCCGCGCGAACTGAGCGACCTCGATGCGGTGATCGTCCCCGGCGGATTCGGTCAGCGCGGCGTCGAAGGAAAAGTCGCCTGCGTCGAATACGTTCGCCGGCACGGCATTCCATACCTCGGCATCTGTCTCGGATTTCAGGTCGCGGTCATCGAGTACGCCCGGCACGTTCTCGGCCTGACGGGCGCCAACTCCGCCGAATTCGATCCCGCGTGCGAGCATCCCGTCATCTCGGAACTGCCCGAGCAGAAGAAAATCGAAGGACTCGGCGGAAGCATGCGGCTCGGCGCCCAGGATGTGCTCTTGACCGAGTCAACCTTTGCCCACCACCTCTACGAGGGGCAGGCCATGATCCGCGAACGGTTCCGGCATCGGTACGAGGTTGAACCGCAGTACATCGACCAACTCACCACGGCCGGGCTGATTTTCTCGGGTCGCCACCCCGAGCAGCCGATCATGCAGATGCTCGAACTGCCGGGCGGGCAGCATCCCTTCTTCCTCGCCGCCCAGTTCCACCCGGAACTGACGAGCCGGCCGCTGCGACCGCAGCCGATGTTCATGGGCCTGCTCGCGGCTGCAATGCACCGCGTCGACCCGGAAGCCGCACGGCCGGTAAATGAACGCTGGCTGCCCGCCGGCCGACGACAGGCCCCGTCCGACCATGGGGTACAGAACGACAATACCCCTGTTGAAATTCATTCCGCGGGGGCGCCCCGCCCGGCCGTCTGACAGCTCGGCCTAGCCGTCGCGGCCCTGCGCCGAGCTTGACCGCCAGCGAGTTCTGCGTAGACTGCCGAAAAACCGGGGGCACTCTGTTGGCGATATAGCTCAGCTGGTTAGAGCGAGGGATTCATAAACCCTAGGTCGGTGGTTCGAGTCCACCTATCGCCACTTCCACTTCCGCCCGCGCCCCCCGTTGACATGCGATGACCAATCGTGCTGAAACCCCCGTCTTTCGGGGGTTGTGCGCGTTCGGACACGTTGCTCGCCGCCGTGTCTTCGATCCGGCCGACGATGCTCCGCGATGGCGCGGAATGCCCCTTTGCGAACTCTGCGCGCTGCGCGCCGTTGCCAGCGGTCACGGTCGGATCGGAATGCCTGGGCACTGCACCCGAATCGGTGCCGGTGGCGGCCGCTACAACGTCCGCTGGTTTCTCCGCCCGCCGGCGGTCAACACTGGCAGGGCATCGAGCGCCTTCGACGTATCAGCCAGGGCGACATGGCTGTAGCGATTCATCGTCAGCGTGATCGTGCCGTGGCGGGCGAGGGTCGGCGTCACGCCCGAGCGGGCCAATCTGGTGATGAACGTGTGCCGCAAGGCATGAAAGTCAATCTTGCGGCCGGCATCGTCAACCGTCGCCAGGAATGACGACTCCCGCAGGAACGCCACGCGCCGGCGACGATCATCGCGATCCGTCGCGTGACGGACGTAGGCCCACCTCGCCTGGCGGAGATCCGAGGCGATGACCGGGGCGAGGTTGTCCGGCGCTTTGGCCCAGATTCGCTCTGATGAGCCGCAGGCGTCGATAACGGGCCGCAGCGCCTCGGCCACGTCTCGGCGGATCGGTTGCACGTCACGCCGCCGGCGCTTGCTGTACCCGGCCTCGAACGTCACCGTCGGCGTCTCGGCGTCGAGATTGAACGAACGCGGGGTCAGCGATCGCAACTCGCCGGAGCGAAAGCCGGTCGAGGCAGCGAGCAGGTACAGCGCACCGCGGTGCGGAACTCTCAGGTGTCGCCACCCCGTCTTGAGCACCTTGGATCCGTCTGCCCGCGCGACGCGATACGGTTTCGGGACGGCGATTGACACAGATCGCTCGGCCACATCCAGGAGCGCAGCCAGCTCATCATCCTCCAGTGCCCGGCGCTCGATCCGACGATCGGCACCGGCGTTGAGCAACTTCACTCCGGCGAGTGGATCACGTGCTAACCGAGCGTTTGTGACCAGCCATCGCGCGAACCCTTTGAGCGCACGCACGCGGTGATTGATTGCCGCAGTACCCAGGCCCCTGCCGGACCGTACGGTCATGTACTCTGCAACCGAATGACCGTCAACGGCTGCAATCGTTGACCAGCCACACGCCCCCGCAGCCTGCTTGATGAACGAATCCATTCGTCTCACGTGACTGTCCGTGTTCCCTTAACATCCGCGATCGTCGGCCCGGATGTTGGTCATTACCGTGAACGCGTGTTTGCCTGTCATCACTGGCATCCGTTTGCGGGCAGCTGACACTACCGAAGCCATCGGACGTTCATTGAAGAGTTGATTGATCGCGCGGTCGACTTCATCTTGGCTGCCAGCATCGGCCACGCGAGCAGTGGCCGCCGCGACGCGAAGATCACCCACCGCCAGGTCGATCGATCGGGTAGTCAATGACATCGCTGCCGATCCCCATCTCGATCGAAATTGTTCTTGACCATGCCGGTCAGATACGCCATTGGCGGATCTCCGTTTTGTTGGCTCGTCTTGAATGGCTTCAGTTGGAGGGCACATTCCCTGCCCTTGAACGAGGACCAGCTGTTGGAACCGTCTCCGCCCTCGGAAACACCTCCGGACGAATCATCCTCATCCTGATCAATCGGCTTGAGGGAATGGGCCGGGCGCGCGTCGAATACCTCTGCCAGAACCTCGAAAACTCGCCGAATGCCAATGTGGCGTGCCTCCGTCAGGTCGTCCAGTTGGACAGCAGGATGCCGAGGTCCGCTCCGCCAACAGTCCCGCTGCCGGTCAGGTCGGCCGGGCAATCGTCGGGATCCGCGCATTCGCCCCATTGGCTCAGCAGGATGCCGAGGTCTGCGCCGCCTACTTGGCCGTCGCCGGTCAGATCGCCTGGAATGTCCACGGGGCACGTTTCGGGAAAGTCATTGCCACCCCCGTCATGCCAAGTGCCGCTGATATCGTCGGGTGAATTCTCGCAGAATGTCGTCCCGCTGACATGGGTATTGCACAGCGTGCCGGGTGAGTTCCAGACGGCGCCGCCCGTGGAACTGGACGTGTTACCGGCAAAGAGTGAATCTTCAACGGTTGCCGTGCTGAAGAAGATGTTGTGGAGTGCACCGCCGTCATTGCTGGCTGAATTGTTCTCGAAGACGCAGTTCTGAAACACCGGCTCAGCGCCGCTCTCATTGGCGACGGCACCGCCATTCGTCGCACTATTGTCCGCAAAGATGACGTTGACGACCGTCGGGCTGGCGGCGAAGTTGTACATGCCGCCACCGCTGCCGGCGTCTCCGCCGGTGATGGTGAATCCTTCGAGTATGGTGTCCGGGCCTTCTCCGTTCTCGGCGGTCACGACACTGCCCCCAAGGCCGGAGGCGTCGATGACCGTCTCCTCCGGGCCGTCGCTGCTTTGCAGGTGAATCGACTTGCCCAGGAAGTCAATCGTTTCCTCGTACATGCCCGGCGCGACGATGATCTCGGAATTGTCCGCGGCGACGTCAATGGCTTGCTGAATCGTGGGATGATCCTGCGGGACGTGGATCTCGGAGGCCCGGGCGGCAACATCGAATGACAGTGCCGCAAGAAAGGTTGCCGGCAACAGAAACCGGTGATTGAATTGAAGAAGGTTGTTGATCATGTTGTCTACTCCTTGCGGCGAATAGGGCAGCCGCAAGCACACGAGATCTGCGACGGCCGCACCGTTTTTTCGGTATGAGCGGAAGAGACTTCTCCTTCGCGCACAGGTCGCGCGAAGGAGAAGTGGGCGAGATGCGAGTGGTGGTTTCGAAGCGGGGTACGCATTGCGTGCTTCTAATCGAGGTCAACCGTCCAGTTGGCGAGCAGAATGCCGAGGTCTGCACCGCCGACGGCACCGTTGCCGGTGAGATCGGCCGGGCACTGGTCGGGGTCGGGGCACGGTCCCCACTCGCTCAGAAGAATGCCGAGATCCGCGCCGCCCACCGTGCCGTCGCTGTTGAGGTCGCCGACCTTCGGCGCGATTCGCATGACCACACCGGTGTTTTCGAACGGCGTCCCGGTCGTATTGCCCATGACGTATAGTTCGCCGTCAGCATCCTCGCCGAAGCTCTGGACAAATATGCCGACGTCATCCTGGTCAATCAATGACAGCTCGACGATCTCATTGCCATCGTCGAGATAGAAGATGCGTCCGGTATTGTTCACCGACCAGTCACCGAACACGTATCGCCCGCTGAGTCCCGGGATTCGATCGCCGCGGTAAACGAACCCGCCGATGACGGCGATCCCTTCGGTGGGGTTGTGATACTCCACGACGGGATCGAGGAACGGTCCTTCGACGCCCTCGGCCGGCTCGATGAACATGTCCGTGATGTAGCCGTTCTGATGGCCATTGGGCACGAAGTAGAATGAGCCCTCCATGTACGCCCACCCGTAATTTCCGCCGGCTTCAATGATGTTGATTTCCTCGATGTCATGCTGCCCAACGTCCGCGGCCCACAGGTCGCCGGTCATGAAGTCGAAGGAGAATCGCCACGGGTTGCGCAGGCCGTACGCCCAAATCTCATCGACGAACCCGGCGACATCGACGAAAGGATTGTCCGCCGGGATGCCGTACTCGCCGTTTGGCGAGTTGCTGCCGAGCGGATCGATGCGCAGCAGCGCCCCGAGCGGGTTGCTGGTCTCCTGCCCGTTGCCGATGCAGGGGTGGCCGTCTCCCTGGTCGTCTGAGCCGCCCCCATCGCCGAACGCGATGTACAGCATTCCATCGGGCCCGAAGGCGATCGCGCCGCCGTTGTGATTAAACTGCGGCTGATCGATGCGCAACAGTTCGCGGCTGGTATCGGGATCGACCACGGCATCGGGATCGGCCGGGTCGTCGACGGTCCACTCGCGAATGACGGATTGGTGGTGAGGGTCCCCCCCCGGCGGTATGGTCGAGTAGTCGGCCTCGCCATCCTCCGGCTCAGAGGTGTAGGTATAAAACAGGCCGTTGGCCATGAAATCGGGGCGGAAGGCAAGACCGAGCAGGCCTCGTTCATCAAAGCTGCCCGGTCCGAACGCGCCCATCTCCACGACGATGTCGCTGGCGTCGAGCAAGACATGCTTGTCCTGCGTTTCGAGATTGATCGACCAGACCTCCCCGGGCTGATCGGGAACGAAAAGCCGATCGGGGTGGCCCGGTGCGGCCACGCCCCCGTTCGGCGCGACGAGGCCATCCGCCACGACTTCGAGTTGCACATGCACGGCGCCTACTTCG